>NZ_JARRQY010000010.1:0-154497 GCF_037381185.1 Acidihalobacter sp. | reverse complement strand
CACAACCCGGCTTATACCCTTTTGACTATTTTAGAAACCTAGGCTTTTTATAAGCCGTCAAAGTTTGTGAGTTCTTCTCCAACACAAGTTCGGAAAACGCCTGTGCGGCGGGACTGAGTCTCTTACCTTCCCGCTGCACCAAATACCACTGCCGTTTCAAGGGAAGTCCTTCAACGTCCAGAACGCAGAGCTGCCCAGAGGCCAGCTCTGCCTGGACCGTGTGCAGCGATACGAGTCCCACGCCCAACCCAGCCTCGACGGCCTGCTTGATCGCCTCGTTCTTATTCATTTCCATTGCCGGCTTGAACGCCAGTCCCTGCTCGCTGAAGAAATGTTCCAATGCACTGCGAGTACCGGAAGCCGGTTCCCTGGCGACCAAGGGTTCATCCAGCAGATCCTCAAGTTTGATACGCTCCTGTCCCGCTAACGGATGATCGGCCGCCGCAATGATCACCAACGGGTTTTCCATGAAAGGCTTTGTGATCAGCTGATGACCTTCGGGAGGCATGCCCATCAACGCGAGATCGCTGGCGTTATCTTCCAGGTGGTGCAGCAGTGTTTCCCGGTTAACGACGTTGAGGCTCACCCGAACCTCAGGATGGTGGCTCCGGAATATGGCCATCAACCGGGCGGCGAAGACGCTCGCCGTACTGACTGCAGAAACCGTAAGTCCCCCTCCCTTCAAGCCCTTCAGGTTGGCCAGCGAATGTTCCAGATTGTTCAGTTCCCGGATGACGAGGTGGGCACTACGCAAGGTCTCTTGGCCCGCCTCCGTCAACCGGATTTTCTTGCCGGCATGCTCGAACAACGGTATTCCCAGCAGATTCTCCAATTGTTTGATCTGCATGGATACGGCCGGCTGGGTGAGGTGAACCTCTTCGCTGGCGCGGGAGAAGTTGCCGCAGCGCGCTACGGCCTGAAGAATTTCGAGCTGTCGTAGAGTAACCTTTATCATCAGATAATCTTTGATAAAGTCTAAAAAAGTCTTAGTCAAACTTATAAACTATGTGGCTTATAGTGTCACCAGGTTTTCGATCACAATCGAGTCGACACAACGTTCTCGGAGGAACGACATGGCAAATGATCAATCCAGTCGCTACGCCAATCTGGACCTGAAGGAAGAGGATCTCATCGCGGCGGGCAAACACATTCTCGTGGCCTACAAGATGAAACCCAAAGCAGGCCACGACTACCTGGCGACAGCGGCCCACTTTGCGGCCGAGTCTTCCACCGGCACCAACGTCGAAGTCAGCACCACCGACGACTTCACCAAGGGCGTCGACGCGCTGGTCTACTACATCGACGAAGCCACCGAGGATATGCGCATCGCGTATCCGATCGAGTTGTTCGACCGCAACGTGACCGACGGCCGCTTCATGATCGTCTCATTCCTGACCCTGGTGATCGGCAACAACCAGGGCATGGGTGACGTCGAATACGGCAAGATGGTCGACTTTTACGTACCCGAGCGCGCGATCCAGATGTTCGACGGCCCGGCCACCGACATTTCCAAGCTGTGGCGCATCCTCGGTCGTCCAATTCAGGACGGCGGCTACATCGCCGGCACCATCATCAAACCCAAGTTGGGTCTGCGCCCGGAGCCCTTCGCACAGGCGGCCTACCAGTTCTGGCTGGGCGGTGACTTCATCAAGAACGACGAACCTCAGGGCAACCAGGTGTTCGCGCCGGTCAAGAAGACCATTCCGCTGGTCTACGACGCCATGAAGCGCGCGCAGGATGAAACTGGCGAGGCCAAGCTGTTCTCCATGAACATCACCGCCGACGACCACTTCGAAATGTGCGCCCGCGCCGACTTCGCGCTGGAAGTCTTCGGCCCCGACGCCGACAAGCTGGCCTTCCTGGTCGACGGCTACGTCGGCGGCCCGGGCATGATCACCACCGCCCGCCGCCAGTACCCGGATCAGTATCTGCACTACCACCGCGCCGGCCACGGCGCCGTGACCTCCCCCAGCGCCAAGCGCGGCTACACCGCCTTCGTGCTGGCCAAGATGTCGCGCCTGCAGGGTGCCTCCGGCATCCATGTCGGCACCATGGGCTACGGCAAGATGGAAGGCGAAGCGGACGACCGCAACATCGCCTACATGATCGAGCGCGACGAGGCCCAGGGCCCGGTCTATTTCCAGAAGTGGTACGGCATGCGGCCCACCACGCCGATCATCTCCGGCGGGATGAACGCGCTGCGCCTGCCCGGCTTCTTCGAGAACCTGGGCCACGGCAACGTGATCAACACCGCAGGAGGCGGCGCCTACGGCCACATCGACTCCCCTGCCGACGGCGCCAAATCGCTGCGCCAGGCCTACGAGTGTTGGAAGGCCGGTGCCGATCCGATCGACTACGCCAAGGAGCATCGCGAATTCGCCCGCGCCTTCGAGTCTTTCCCCGGCGATGCCGACCAGCTATTCCCCGGCTGGCGAGAAAAGCTGGGCGTGCACAAGTAAGCACGTAATGCGGTACGCGCCCCCGGCTTGCCGGGGGCGTTTTTTTCAGGGGTTTTCACCCCCCCGATCCGAATTAGGTTGTCGATCATGACGAGCGACGTGAAGCAGTATCTGGTCCAAGAAGAACCGTACTATCAGGCGCAGAACCGGGAGGTCGAGTTGTACGAGGCAGCCTACCGCAATCGCCTGCCGGTCATGGTCAAGGGCCCGACCGGCTGCGGCAAGTCGCGTTTCGTCGAATACATGGCCTGGAAGCTCTGCAAGCCTCTGATCACCGTGGCCTGCAACGAGGACATGACCGCCAGCGATCTGGTCGGACGCTACCTGCTGGAGGCGAACGGCACACGCTGGCTCGACGGTCCGCTGACCACCGCCGCACGCATCGGCGCCATCTGTTATCTCGATGAAATCGTGGAGGCCCGGCAGGACACCACCGTGGTCATCCATCCTCTGACCGACCACCGCCGCACCCTGCCGCTGGACAAGAAGGGCGAGTTGATTCAGGCGCACCCCGATTTCCAGCTGGTGATTTCCTACAACCCCGGTTACCAGTCGCTGATGAAGGATCTGAAGCAATCCACCAAGCAGCGCTTCACTGCCTTCGATTTCGACTATCCCCAGGCCGCACTCGAAACCACAATCCTGGCCAAGGAGACGGGGCTCGACGAGGCGATGGCTACCAAGCTGGTGAAGATCGCGTACACCGCGCGTAATCTCAAGGGCCACGGCCTCGATGAAGGTATTTCAACACGTCTGATGGTCTATGCCGCCAAGCTGATCAAGGACGGCATCGAGCCAACCGATGCTTGCCGCATGGCGCTGGTGCGCCCGATCACCGACGACATCGATATCCGCGAGACCTTGGATCACGCCATCGACGCGACCTTCGCATGAAGAGGACCAGCTCTCACTATTGAACGATGTGCCATGGGCGTCCGGTTGGTAGCCAATCAAGACGCGAGGAGAGAAGTTTGGTGACTCCAAATGAGCGATGAGCAACGCCTAGTAGCGGCCAACCGGACGCTACCCGAAGGACTAGGGCGCTCTTCGCTCAATAGTGAGAGCAGGTCCTAGCGTGAGTCCGGTGATGGATGAGGCGATGGCCGCCTACTGGGCACGACTCGACACCCGCTTCCCACAGGCGGAAGAAATATTCGAAGCTTGCATGACGGAAGCGCTGGCGACGCTGACGCCCGACGGCATTGACGCCTACCTCGAAGTCGGCCGTTCTCTCGGTAAACTAGGGCGCGGCGTCGAGCCCTTGCTGATTTTTCTGGAAGAGTGGCCGTCCGTTGCCCGCGCCGTGGGTGAAGACAGGCTGCCGGCCATCATGGAGCTGGTCCGCCGTCTGCAGAAATCGCCCAACGGCAAGGCCATCGCCCCGTTCCTGCAGACGCTGGCCCCGGTGGCAAAGCGGCTGCAAACCGGCGAGCAGCTGCAACACTATCTCGATATCGTGCTGGACTTCATGGAGCGTACCACCAGTTCCATCCACGGTTTCCACACCACTTACCCCAGTCCCGGTCTGCCCGATTTCTTCGTCCAGGCGCCGACCCTGCTGGCCCAGCTGAACGTCAACGGCCTGCGCCAATGGGTCGAATACGGCCTGCGGAACTACACCACACATCCCGAACGACAGAAAGACTACTTCAGTCTGCAGTCGGCAGACGCTCGCGCCGTGCTGCAGCGCGAGCGCCGCGGCACGCTGCTGGTGGACGTGGAACGCAGGTTGGACCTGTACCTGCGTGGACTATGGCGCGACGCCGATTTGCTGATCCCCTACTCCACCGCTTTCGACGAACTACGCAAGCCAGTCCCGTACTACGACCGGCTCGGCATCCGTCTGCCCGACGTTCAGGACGACGTGAATGGCGTTTCCGGCCTTGACCGCTACCGCGCGATGCTCGCCCACATGGTTGGCCACCGACGCTGGTCGACGTCGCAAGTCGCCGACAACTGGAGTCCCTTCCAGCGCATGGCCGTGGAGTTCTTCGAAGACTGCCGAATTGAAACCCTTTTGATCCGCGAGTATCCCGGCCTTCGGCAACTGTTTCTCTCCTTGCATCCCAAGCCTGCGGAAGACGCCTGCGATCCCGAGGCATCCTCCTGTCTGAGGCACCGTCTGGCGATGCTGTCACGGTCCCTGCTCGACCCGGACCATGACTACCGCGATGCGGACCTCAACGACTTCGTCATGCGCTTCCATGTGCTGATGGAACAAGACGAGACCTCGACTCGGGACATCGCAACGCTGGCCCTGGCCTACGTTGCGAAGACGCGCCGGCCGAGCGACCAGTTCGCCAAGGTGTATTTCGACGACACCGTCATCGACTATCGCGACGATAATCGCCACCTATGGCGTTTCATTGAGCACGGTGACGAAGAAGACAGCTTCGACGATAAACCCCGGCAGCAATCCGAGGAAGAAATCCAGGGCCTGCCGCCACGTCACTATCCCGAATGGGACTACGTCAGCCAAACCTACCGCCCGGACTGGACGAGTGTGTACGAAACGCTGCACCCCGCCGGCGATGCAGCCGACATCGAGCGGCTGTTGCAAAAACACGCTCCGCTCGCCAAGCGCTTGAAAAAACTACTGGATCTGCTCAAACCGCAGGAAAAGGTGCGCATCCGCTACCAGGAAGAAGGCGGCGAACTCGATCTCGACGTGGCCATCCGCTCGCTGATCGATTTAAAGAGCGGAGCCGCCCCCGATCCACGCATCAACATGAGCCATCGTACGGACGGGCGTGACATTGCCGTAACCCTGCTGATCGACCTGTCGGCCTCGCTCAACGAAAAAGTCGCCGGCAGCGAACAGACCATTCTAGAACTCTCGCAGGAAGCGGTTTCGCTGCTAGCCTGGGCGATCGAGCAACTGGGCGATCCGTTGGCGATTTCCGGCTTTCATTCCAACACGCGCCACGACGTGCGCTACCTGCACATAAAAGGTTTCGGCGAACACTGGGGCGACGAGGTAAAGGCGCGGCTGGCGGCAATGCAGGCCGGTTACTCCACTCGCATGGGTGCGTCGTTGCGCCACGCCGCGCATTACCTGAGCGCACGACAAAGTGACAAGAAACTGCTGCTTATCCTGACCGACGGCGAGCCAGCCGACGTGGATGTACAGGACGGACGCCTGCTGATCGAGGATGCCCGGCAGGCTGTCAAGGAACTGGACCGCGAGGGCATATTCACCTATTGCATCAGCCTGGACCCGCGCGCGGACGAGTATGTGTCGGATATCTTTGGCCACCAATTCACGGTAGTCGACAACATCGCGCGCCTCCCCGAGAAACTGCCGGAACTGTTTATGGCGCTCACAAAGTAGACGTGCATGGGAATGGTCATGCCGCTGACACCGGCCGAGACCATGCCGGCAAAAATCCGGGCCAGCGGCCTGATCATCCTGATCGCCACCGCGCTTTCGTTATGACTCGCGGTGCAACACGCACTCGGCGTTCCGATCGCCGGCTCGATCGCGCTGTTTCTGCTCGGCGCTCCCCTGAATATGTTCTCCACCACCTCCATCGGCATCCTGCTGGACACCGTAGCAGCGCGCACCATACCTCAACGCGACCTGCTGATCGTTCTCTATCGCGGCGCTGACATCGATGTGGTTTGGCCGCAGCCTGTCGACGAACCACTAACAGTTTACAGTTTGCCGAATTCGCTTAAGCGCTAGCGTAGGCGGAAAAAACCCGGACAAGCACACGACAATTCCCGAAAGTGTAAAACAGTGCTATAGCGCCTGTGCCTTTTGCGGCGGCACATATTGCCGACGCGCCTCGCGCACCTGATCGTGGTGCTTTTCCGCCCAGGCCAGCAGCTCATTCAAGGGCTGCATGAAGGACTCACCAAGAGCGGTGAGCGCGTAATCCACGCGCGGAGGGATGCAGGGATACACCGCACGCGATACCAGTCCGTCCTGCTCCAGGCGGCGCAGGGTCTGCGCGAGCATTCGCTGGGAAACGTCCGGAATCTGCGCCTTCAAGGCAGTGAAGCGCAAGGTTCCATGTTCGGCCAGGGTGAGCATCACCAGCATGCTCCAGCGGTCTCCCATCCTGTCCAGAACATCCCGTATGGGGCAACGCTCCGCGTAAGGCGCTTTCGATTTATGCAAACTCATGGCGATCTACGGTTACCTCGATGTTACCTGCTGACGTTTCGCTCCCTTTTTGTACAAACGCAACATGGGATCGAACATACACATACCGACTATACATAAGGAAGCTGGTACTTTTTAGGTACTGAAAACACAACTTGCGCATCCCAGCGACAAGCCCACATTCAAACAAAGGAAGACACCACCATGTCCGATATTCTGCTGGTCACCGGCGCCTCCGGCCATTTCGGCCGCCGCGTGATCGATTATCTTCTGAACACGCTGGACGTTGCGCCCGAGCGCGTCGTCGCCACCACTCGCAAACCGGAAAATCTGGCCGACTTGTCGGAGCGCGGCGTGGAAGTGCGTGCCGCAGACTTCGACGACGCCAACACGCTGGCCGCTGCCTTTTCCGGCACCGACCGTGCCCTGCTGATCAGTACCGATGCTCTGGATCGCCCGGGACACAGGCTTGCGCAACACCGGGCAGCCGTAGCCGCGGCACAAGCCGCCGGCCTCCAGCACGTGGTCTATACCTCCATGCCCAAACCTGAACACTCGCCGCTGCTGTTCGCTCCCGATCATGCCGGCACCGAACAGGCCCTGGAACAAAGCGCATTGCCAGGCTGGACGGTACTGCGTAATCACTGGTATTTCGAAAATCTGTTCATGTCGATGCCCAGCATTCTGGCCAGCGGACAATGGTTCAGCGCAGCGGGCAATGGCCGCATCGCTCACATCGCACGCGATGACCTGGCGCGGGCTGCCGCCACGACACTCGCCAACGGCGGCGACGGGAAGAACGTATACACGCTGAGCGGCGCACAGGCCTTCACCACGGAGGAGATTGCGCAGCACGTGAGCACGGCCACCGGCGCGCCGATCCAGGTTGTGCACGTCCCGCTGGATGCCCTGGTCCAGGGGATGGTGGAGGCCGGCCTGCCCGAACCCATGGTGCGCATATTCGCCTCCTTCGACAGCAACACGGCGGCCGGTGGCGTCACCGAGGTCACGAACGACTACCAACGCATCATCGGCCGCGAACCGCTGGCCTTCGACGCCTGGCTGCAGGCCAATGCAGCCGCACTGTCAGGGAAGTGAACCACGCCCTCACCATGCCGGGCCGCGAACCGCCCGGCATACCCTCGCACCTGCCTCCGACCGCTCCACTCACGTCGGATCATGCTCCACCGCTACCTAAGCTTCCAAGCGATTTTCGGCAACCTGCCAGGGACACGCTGAATAGATGAGCGGCAAGGCGCGCGCAAAACGGCAGATCGCCCGCGTAGCCATTTATTCAGCGTACCCCTAAACATTCAGTGGTATTTGCCGTATAACGATTAAGTACATGCGAATGCGGACGATGGAGATGGACGATGCCCCTCGACGTAACGTACGCACATACCCAATCTCGCGACCATGCCGAAGCGATTCGTGACATCGCGGCGCAGCTGTCCGACGTGTCGAATCTGGATACGCTGCTGTTCTTCTGCGATACGGACTACGACCTCGACGCCCTTGGACCATTGATCAAGCAGACGTTTCCCTGCCCGGTGGTCGGCTGCACCTCATCCGGGCAAATCGGACCCGACGGCTTTGAAAACTACGGCATATTGGCAGCCGGAATACGCGGTGGGGTATTGCATGCGCACCCCATCCTGATAGCGCCGCTGTCAGACCTGCAGGCACAGACCGCACTCGCCGCGGACACCGTACAGCGGGAATCCGGCATCTGCGGCGGGGGTTCCTGCTTCGGCCTGTTATTGGTCGACGGACTCTCGGCCAAGGAGGAACTTCTGGCCGCTGCCCTTTACCAAATGATCGGAAACATTCCCTTGATCGGCGGCTCGGCGGGAGACAACCTGAAGTTCGAGCGCACCTACGTCTATCACGACGGCCGTTTCCTCAGCGATGCGGCAATACTTGCCCTGTTCGTGAGTTCGGCCCCCTTCGTCACCTTCAAGCTACAGCATTTCGTGCCCAGCGACGTGGAACTGGTAATTACCTCAGCCGACCCCGAGACCCGCATCATCCGGGAGATCGATGGCGAACCGGCTGCCCAGGCTTATGCCGAGGCGATAGGAGCGTCGCTGGAGGACCTGGGGCCAAGCCTGTTCTCGACCCATCCGTTGCTGCTGACGATCGCCGGCGAGCCTTACGTGCGCTCCATCCAGAAAGTAAACGACGACCTGTCGCTGACCTGCTATTGCGCGATCGACGAAGGTCTGGTGGTCTCGGTCGGTCAGGCGGTCGACGTCATGAACGCCTTGAAGGAAGCCTTTGCGAACGCTGAACGCGCAGTTCCGGAACCATCACTGATCATCGGTTGCGACTGCATTCTGCGGCGCATCGAGTTCGAACAGACCGCGCGCACATCCAGCGTCGGCCAGTTCATGGCCGAACAAAAGGTATTCGGTTTTTCCACCTATGGAGAACAGTTCAACGGTCAGCACGTCAACCAGACGTTCACCGGCGTCGCCATCGGAGGCTGATATATGAATACTGAAAGCCGCGCCGGACAGGCGGCGCCCGAAAACGCCTCCTCCTCCCAGGATGGCCTGTCGAAGCGCATAGCCGAACTCGAACGCAAGCTCGAGGCAAAGGAAAAGACCATCGTCGCGCTCAAGAAGCGAGTGCTGGCGCGCGACGAATCGGCAACCTCGCCGCTGGCCGTGCTGGAGCAGAACATCGCGCTCGGCAAAGTCGTCGCCCTGAAAACACGGGAACTGAGCGAGGAGCGGCGCGAGCTACAGGAAACGCTGGATAAGCTGGGTAGGACCCAGGCAATGCTGCTGCAGGCACAGAAAATGGAATCCATCGGTCAACTAGCCGCCGGCATTGCCCATGAGATCAACACGCCGACCCAGTACGTACGCGACAATCTCACCTTCGTACATCGGGCCAAAGAGGGTGCCGACCGCGTCTTCGACAAGGCTTTCGAGGTCATTGAAGCGGCTCGTGCCGCGGGCTTGGCCCGCGATCTCATCACGGAGTTCGACGAACTCGTCAGACGCACGAAGTTCGCCTATCTACGCGAAGAGTTCCCGCTAGCCCTTGAGCAATCTCTCGAAGGCATGGAGAGGATTTCCAGTATCGTCGCTGCGATGAAGGAGTTCTCGCATCCGTCAGCCGGCGAGAAGGAAGCCGTCGACCTCCGCGCACTAATCGAGACCACCGCCACCGTCACTCGCAACGAATGGAAATACGTGGCCGAACTGGAAACCGACTTTGACGACGACGTGCCTCCGGTTCCCTGCCTGCGCGACGAAATCGGACAGGTCGTGCTCAATCTCGTGGTCAACGCCACGCATGCGATCTCCGACACGCTCAAGACCGGCGAAAGAGAAAAAGGCAGGATCACCATCCGCCTGCGCAAGCACGGCAGCAACTTCGTCGACATCCTCGTCGTGGATGACGGTGACGGTATACCGGAGGCCATTCGGAACAAGATATTCAACCCCTTCTTCACCACCAAAGGTGTCGGAAAGGGTACCGGGCAGGGGCTGGCGATCGCCTATTCCATTGTGGTCGACAAACATCAGGGTCAGATATTCTTCGAAACCGAAGTCGGGGTGGGCACGACCTTCATCGTACGTCTGCCCATCGCAGACACCGGAGGAGACTGAGCGCGTGCGCATCCTGTTCGTAGACGACGAAGACCGTGTCCTGGCCGGCATCGAACGCGCGCTGTTCATGACCGACCGCGACTGGAATCTGGATTTCGCTCACAGTGGCGCCGAAGCTCTCGAGAAGCTGTCCGACACACCGGCCGACGTCGTAGTCTCGGACATGCGCATGCCACTGATGGACGGTGCCCAGTTGCTGCGCCAAGTGCGCGACAACTGGCCCCGCACCATCCGCATCGTTTTATCAGGCTATACCGAACAGGAAGCGGCCCTGCGCGCCCTGGACGTAGCGCATCAGTTCCTGAGCAAACCCTGCAGCTGCGACAACATCATCGAGGCGATCGACCGGGCCGAAAACCTGCAGGGACTGCTGCACGATGCCACCATACAGGGCATCGTGGGCCGCATCGGCACGCTGCCGGCCGCACCGCGCATATATATCAGGCTCACCGAACTGTTAGCCGATGAAAACGTGCG
This sequence comes from Acidihalobacter sp., assembly GCF_037381185.1. Taxonomy (NCBI): domain Bacteria; kingdom Pseudomonadati; phylum Pseudomonadota; class Gammaproteobacteria; order Chromatiales; family Ectothiorhodospiraceae; genus Acidihalobacter; species Acidihalobacter sp. The sequence continues at coordinate 143,830 of NZ_JARRQY010000010.1, read as the reverse complement.
CATGGAGCAAATCGGAGCAACCATACGCAGCGATCCCGCACTGGCCGCCAAGGCACTGCAGATGGCCAACAGCGCATTCTTCCGCGGCACGCGAAGCATTACCGATATCGAGGATGCAGTGGAACGCATTGGCTTCAACATGCTGAGCAAGCTGGTTCTGGCGAACGAAGTATTCGGCGATGGAAATCGCCTGGAGATCGACCGCCTACGCCTGAATGCGGTACGGGCCTCGCGCCTTGCAGGCGCAATCTGCGTCCCATTCGCGCCGATCGAGACAGCCACCACTGCGGCCCTGCTCGCCGACGTCGGCAGACTGCTGCCCGACATTGATAGACTTTGCGCCAAAGCAGACACCGAAGGCAGAGGTTTTCCGACACACGTGGAAGTCGGCGCCTACCTTCTCGGCGTCTGGGGCCTGCCACCCACTATCGTCGAAGCCGTCGCACACCACGGCAGCCCCGGTCGGCTCAACCACAGCGCGTTCGATGCCGTCGGTGTCGTACATGTGGCGGTCTCACTGGTCAACGGAACCCCTGTCGACGAGGCCTATCTACAGAAAATGGATGTCGGTGGACACCTGCCACAATGGACCGAAACATATCGACAACAATCCGAGGACCATGAGACGACATGAACGAGAATGACTTGCCTCGCATTCTCTGCGTCGATGACGAGCCCAAACTACTCTCGGGATTGGAACGTGCCCTGTTCGACCGATTCGACGTCAGCACAGCCCCCAGCGGAGAAATCGGTCTGGCCGTACTGGAGCGCGACGAACCCTTCGCGGTGATCGTGTCAGACATGCGCATGCCGGGTATGGACGGGGCGGCGTTCCTGGCCCGCGCGCGTGAACTGGCCCCCGACAGCGTACGCATCCTCCTGACCGGCCAGGCGGATACCGAATCGGCCATTTCCGCCATCAATCAGGGCGCGATCTTTCGGTTCCTGTGCAAGCCCTGCCCCGCAGAAGAACTCATCTCCAATCTCGATCAGGCGGTGACCCAGTACCGCCTCATACGAGCCGAACGCGAACTGCTGGAAACCACATTAGCCGGCACCGTCAAAACGCTGACCGAAGTGCTGGCCATGGCTGCGCCGTGGGCATTCGAGCGCACCGCCATGATTCAGGCATGCGTGCGCCACGTGCTGGACAGGCTCAACTGGCCTAACGCCTGGACGATGCATGTCGCGGCAGCCCTGAGCCAGATCGGCTGCGTGTCCGTGCCTAGCGACATCGTGCAGCGCGAAATAGCCCATCGCCCCGTCAGCGAAAAGGAACGCGAACTGTTCGACTCGCATCCGGAAGTAGCCCATCGTCTGCTCGCTTCCATTCCGCGCCTGGAGAAGGTCGCCGAAATCGTACGCTATCAGGCCAAGCCTCCACCGCCGGACAGCCCCGCGGACATCATCCGAGGGGCGCAGCTGTTGCGTGCCGCCTTGCTCCTGGTCAAGCATACGGTTTCCGAACAGATGTCCATCGCCCGCGCCATCGAGGCCCTGAAGATCGCCAAGCCCGCGATAGCGGGAGACATCCTGCAGGCCTTGAGCGATTATCACCCCGCCCGCGACAGCAAGCGCCGCAGCGTGCGCGTACACGACCTCGTGCCTGGCTGGGTAGTGGAAGAGGATGTGCGCACCACCCGCAATCTCATCGTCCTAAAGAAAGGCAATGAACTAAGTCTCACTGCCATCATCACGCTGCGTAACCTGCTGGCGGCGGGAGCCATTGAGGAACCCCTCCTGATCAGTTGCCCCGCGCACGAGGATGCCGCGCCGGGAGACTCGCCCCCCGCCGGCTCCCACCCTACCCCCCCACACCCGGAAACGCCTTAGTCAGATAATGATTGAAGACCGCTCAGTACTGACCCGCCCTGCACCTCCGGCCGACGCCGTCATCGCCTACGGCGACGGCCCCGAGCAGATCGCCGACGTGCGCCACGGCCGCTGCAACACACAGTCATCCGCCCGTCCACTCGCAATCGTTCTGCACGGAGGCTATTGGCGCCCGACCTACGACCGCACCCATACCAGCCCCATGGCCGACGCGCTGGCTACGCAGGGCTGGACCGTGGCCGCACCGGAATACCGGCGTATTCCAGGCGATCCCGACGCGACGCTGGCAGACATCCGTCGTGCCCTTGCCATCCTGCCGGAAGCGGTGGAAGAACACGACGGACGCTGTATCGCCATCGGCCATTCGGCTGGTGGTCATCTGGCTCTGTGGGCCGCAGCCACCTTGCCCGCACCGCGTCTGCAGGGCGTGCTGGTGCTGGCACCGGTCGCCGACCTCGCGCTAGCCCACCGCCTGGCTCTGGGCGACGGCGCCGTGCAGGCCTTTCTCGGCACGGAGCCGGAACAGCGCCCGGAACTCGATCCCTGCCGCTTGGACGCACCCAACTGCGCGGTCGAGATCGTGCACGGCATGCAGGATGAAGTGGTGCCGCTGGAAGTGTCGGAAGCCTATAGCGCCCGGCATGCGCGCACGCGCTTGACCCCAGTCGGCGACTGCGGCCATTTCCAACTCATCGATCCGCTCAGCGCCGCGTGGGTCGATGTGCTGGACGCCTTGCATCGTTTACAGAAACGCTAGTCCTGCCGTTCGGCTCAAGTGCTCAGGCTCTCGCGGAAGAAATCCCGCTTACGCCGTCAGGCAAGCTCGACGCTGGCCTCCCCGTAACGGGGTGCGGCGTCGCTGTGAAAACCTGCTTGACGCCCTGATAGACGAAGGCCCATAACGCTTGAGCGTCGCTTCGTAAGCAATGGCACAGCTCCGTAGAACGGCACCGCCGCATCCATGGTCTGCGGCGATACCACGGCCGGTCGATAGGAAATCCCGCACGGCCATAGCCGAAACCTACCGCCCCCAGCCTGCCGTTGCCGTGTTCTATGCCTCTAGCGAAACGGGCTGCGGCGTAAGTCGTGACGCAGCTTGCCACCGGTCATGGATGCCTGCAGTTCGCGGCCACGATCGTCGTTGCCCGGAGAGAAACCGGCACCGGTCTATGAAGGCGTGCGCGTATTCATCATAGAGTTAAAACACCCTTTCAGGACTGTCTACTTTTTCGTCCATCTGCCGGCCCTCCCTCGGCATCTCGATGCACGCAACAAGTTTCGACCGTTCCCAAACCACCTGGCACCACCGCTTTACCAACCGCCTCCAGACGCCGTTCGCCGTTGACGGGCGGAATCGGCTAATCTCGCTCTATAGGGGCAGCAACCCACCGCGGATGGAGAAAGGGTACGAAACGTGAAAGTCATCGAGGTCGTGACCGAGGCATTGAGCCTGGATACCGTCTCGGCCATCGCCGATACGGTCGAAGCCGACGACTTCCACAGCACTGCAGTGGACAAGGACGGCCAACAGCTGATGCGTCTGCTGGTAACCGACGACAAGCTCCAACGCGCCCCGGACCTGCTGCAGGGCGTGCTCGGCGCGCAACCGCAGGCGCACATCCTGGTGCTGGCGGTCGAGACGGCGCTGCCGCGCCCGCCGGACACCGAAAGCCAGAAGGAAGACTCGGCCACTTCGGCACGCGAATCCTTGTACGCCAGCGTCGAAAAGAATGCCCGCCTCGGCTCGAATTATGTGGTGCTGGTGATGCTGTCGACCCTGGTCGCAGCCATCGGCATGATCGAAAACAACCTCAGCGCGGTCATCGGCGCGATGGTCATCGCCCCGCTGCTCGGCCCCAATCTCGCCTTCGGTCTGAGCACCGCACTGGGCGACCTGGCGCTGATGCGCAAGGCGGTGACCAGCCTCGTCGCAGGTATTGTGCTGGCGATCGGCCTCTCGGCACTGATCGGCGTATTCTGGCCCTACGCGCTCGACAGCCAGGATCTACTATCCAGAACAGTTCCCGGTTTCGACACCGTAGCGTTAGCACTGGCCTCGGGCGTTGCCGCCGCGCTGTCGCTCACCACAGGCCTGCCCAGCGTTCTGGTCGGCGTCATGGTTTCGGTAGCGCTGCTGCCGCCTGCCGCGGCGCTCGGTCTGTTTCTGGGCGCGCAGGACATCGCTCTTGCCGGTGGCGCCGGACTTCTGCTGGCGGTCAACATCGTTTGCGTCAATCTCGCCAGCAAGATCGTTTTTCTATTCAAGGGAGCGCGCCCGCGTTCCTGAGTCGACAAGGAGCGCGCCAAACGCGCCACCACGATCTACCTGGTGATGTGGATAGCAACGCTCGCGATCCTGCTGCTGACCATATATCTGAGGCAAACACTGCCAAGCTGAGGCCAGCAACACACACCGGTTAGAGACATAACAAAGGATAGAGAGAGGAATTCAAGCATGGGCAGCCTGACGGCGAATACCGAAGACACGACCCTAGTCATCGGCAACAGGAACTATTCGTCCTGGTCGCTGCGCGCATGGCTTTTCATGCGCCAGAACCAGGTTCCATTCACGGAACTGCGCGTCGCCCTAGGTCATCAGGACACCGCGGACAAACTGCGCGAGTACTCGGCCTCTGGGCTGGTACCGGTTCTGCTCGAGAGCGACCTCCACCTATGGGACTCGCTGGCCATCTGCGAATACGTTTCCGAATGCCATCTGGACGGTCGCGGCTGGCCCGCTGACCAGCGTGCGCGCGCCGTGGCGCGCGCCGCCTGCGCGGAAATGCACTCGGGCTTCCCCTGCCTGCGCCAACACCTGCCGATGAACCTGCGCAGCGAATTCGCCTGGCGCGACTTCAGCGACAAGGTCGGCAACGAAATCAGCCGCATCACCTCGCTGTGGAGCGAATGCCGCCACGCCTTTGCACACGGCAAACCCTGGCTGTTCGGCGATTTCTCCATCGCCGACGCGTTTTTCGCACCGATCGCGACACGCTTCCTGACCTACAACGTGCCGATGCCCGCCGATGCCGCCCGCTACGTCGAGGAGCTGCGCGCCCTGCCGGCCCTCGACGCCTGGTATACCGCCGCCCGCAACGAGATCGAGAACCTGCCGCAATACGAGGCGCTGGAGATCTGGCTGGCTTAGGGGCACGCCGATTAAATGGCTGCGCTGGCAATCTGCGGCGTTACGCGCTGTCCGCGAGCGCCGAGAGGACGGCTACCGTCACATTTCCCAACTGGAAACCGGCAATCTGCGCAAATGAATATGGTGGGCGATGCGAATGCAGGGACGAATCAGCAGTTGAGCGCTGCCGAGCACGAACAGCCAGCTACCCGTCTCGACCCAGTGCGGGAACAGAAACATGATGCTGCCGACCAGGAACCAGAAAGCCACCATAAAATCGTTGAGACTGCTGACAGTCTCGTAGCGCCGATGGATGACCAGTTGCTCGCGGCCGAGCGTCACCACCATGTCGCGAGATGGACCGTTACTGACCTTGATATGTCTCATTACTCCCTCGCTAAACCGATGCCGGCCGGGCATCCTGAAGCTGTTGTATCAAATCCGCTGGAGATCCGACGCGCATGAGCCTGCACGAAATCATCAACGTCCGCCAAGTACTCCCGCAGCTGCTCACTGGAGGTCAACCCACTGAAGCGGAGCTTGCCGCGATCGCCGCCGCCGGCACTGTCCACGTCGTCAATCTCGGCCTGCTCGATCCGGCCTACTGCTTGGCCGACGAGGCGGGACTGGCGCGGCAAATAGGCATGAGCTACCGTCACATACCGGTCGGCTTCCAGCTCCCCCAATTGACCGAACTGCAAACCTTCGCCGAAGACATGGCCGCCCACGAGAGCGAACGCCTGTTCGTACATTGCGCCATGAACTACCGCGCCAGCGTCTTCACCGCGCTATTCCTCGAACGGGACTGCGGCTGGGTCCGCACCGACGCGGATGCTCTGATCCGTGACGTGTGGGAGCCCTACGGCGCGTGGCCTGCGTTCATCGCCGCGGCGCGCGAGGAGTGGATCGGACGCTGAAGCATCCGATCCACTGAAGGGGCTTAACCGACCACAGGCGCAGTCTCGACGATTGGCTTCTTGACCAAAATCACCGCCGCAGCAGTGACGATGGTGCCGGCGACGATGGCAACGCCGTACAACAACAGATGAGACACCGCGTGCGGAATCGCCAATACGAAGACGCCGCCGTGCGGCGCGCGCAGCTGGCAGTGGAACAGCATCGACAGCGCCCCGGTGAAGGCCGAGCCGACGATACAGGACGGAATGACGCGCAGCGGATCCTTGGCCGCAAACGGGATCGCACCTTCGGTGATGAAGGACAATCCCAGCACGATCGCCGCCTTTCCCGCGTCGTGCTCAGCCGCCGTGAAACGGTTCCTGGCCACCAGGGTCGCCAGCGCCAGTCCCAGGGGCGGCGTCATACCCGCCGCCATCACGGCCGCCATCGGCGTATACACCTGGCTACTGAGCAGGCCGACCGCAAAGGTATAGGCCGCCTTGTTCACCGGCCCGCCCATGTCCACCGCCATCATGCCACCGAGCAACACGCCCAACAGAATTGCATTGGTGGTGCCCATGCCGTTGAGGAACGCCGTCAGCGCGTCGAGAATCGCGCGCACCGGCCCACCGATCACGTAGACCATCAGCAAACCGACCGCCAGTGTCGACAACAGCGGAATGATCAGCATCGGCTTGAGGCCTTCCAGATTCTGCGGCAGGCGGATGTTGTCGCGCAGCCACAGGGCGATGTAACCGGCCAGGAAACCGGAGATGATGCCACCTATGAAACCGGCTCCCAGGTTGGTTGCCAGCATGCCGCCGACCAGACCCGGCGCCAGACCGGGACGGTCGGCGATGGAAAAGGCGATGAAGCCGGACAGCACCGGGACCATCAGCTTGAATGCGGTGCCGCCGCCAATATCCATCAGCGCCGCCGCCAGCGTACCCTTGGTCTCGAAGGCATGGATACCGAACACGAAGGACAGCGCGATCAACAGGCCGCCTGCGACCACCACCGGCAGCATATAGGACACGCCGGTAAGCAAGTGCTTGTACGGACCCGAGCGCTGCGCGCTGCGCTCGGCCTTGGCCTGTTTCACTTGCTGCAAATAGGCCTCGCCACCTTTGCCGGTCGGAGCCTGAGCCTGCTCGGACAGTGCCTTCTCGATCAGCGCCGAGGGCTGTTTGAGCGCCTCGGTCACCGAGGCCTCGATGACCGTCTTACCCGCAAAACGGCTAAGATCGACATGCGTGTCGGCGCCGATGATCACGGCATCGGCTGCTGCGATCTCCTCATCGGTGAGCGTATCCTGCGCGCCTACCGAACCCTGCGTCTCGACGCGCATCTGATGCCCCATCGCCTCCGCAGTCTTGCGCAGCGACTCGGCCGCCATGAAGGTGTGCGCGATGCCGGTCGGGCAGGCCGTAACGCCGATCAGGCGCTTGCCGCCCGCGGCGGGAGCCGGCGCCTCCTGCGCCGCAGCTTCCGCCTCGGCAGGCACCGCGGCCAGCGCGACCTCGAGCAGCTTCTTCGGATCGCGGATCGCCTCGCTGGTGGTGGACCCGTACACCGGCTTGCCCTTGAACGGCGCCATGTCGACATGCGTGTCGGCGGCGATCACCACCGCTTCGGCAGCAGCGATATCGGCCTCGCTCAGCGGATTCTTGGTGCCCTCCGATCCCTGCGTCTCCACCTTGAGTTCGTAGCCCATCAGCTCTGCGGCCTTCTTCAAGGCCTCCGCCGCCATATAGGTATGCGCAATCCCGGTGGGACAGGCGGTTACCGCTACCAGTGTCTTTGCCATAGTTCTTCTCCATCCATGTCGGGCATACGCCCTTCTGTATCATCAGACGACGGTACGTACCGTTACGCCCTCTCCAATTTGTTCTATTTCCTGCTGCGGCGGCAGCCTCAGGCCGGGTTGCCCCAGCGTGCCGACAGAACAGGCAGTCGCCAGACGTGCACAGCCCTCGGGATCGAGTCCGCGCAGATGCCCCGCCACCCAGCCGGCCACCATCGCGTCCCCCGCCCCCACCGTACTCAGCACGCACGGCGCACCGGCCTGCGCGTGCAGACAGCTCTGCGGCTCGACGAAATAGGCGCCACGCTCGCCCATCGACACCACCACACAACCGATACTGCCGGCCAGCAAGCCACGCGCGGCGCGCAGAATCGCGGCTTCGCTGTCCAGCGTCTGCCCGACCAACTCCTGCAACTCATCGATGTTCGGCTTGATGGCGAACGGCGCTGCTGCAATCGCCTCGCGTAAAGGCGCGCCGCTGGTATCGAGCACGACGCGTACATCCGCGCCACGCAAGTGCTCCAGCAACTCGCGATAAACCCCGCTCGGGAGGCCCCCGGGCACGCTGCCGGCGCACACGAACCAGCAATGCTCCCGCGCCAGCGCCTCGACCTGCGCCAGCAGTTCCTCATATGCCTTCCCACCGGCATCCAGCCCTGGGAAATTGATGTCCGTGACCTCGTCTCGCGCTGCGTCCACGATCTTCACGTTCACCCGCGTCGCGCCGGCCACCCGCACGAAACGGTCTGTAATGCCCTTGTTCTCGAACAGGGTCTGGAACGGCTCGGCGTTGTCGCTTCCGAGCAGGCCGGTCGCCAGCGACGCATGCCCGAGGTCGGCCAGGAAGGACGCCACGTTGACGCCCTTGCCGCCAGGCTCGGTGCGCGCCGACTCGACGCGGTTGACCGCGCCGGCGGCGAAATTCGGAATCGAGACCGTCTGGTCGATAGCGGGGTTCAGGGTCACGGTGACCACGGTCTGCGTTGACGAGGCCATCGCTCAGAAACCCTCCAGCGCGCGCACCTCGGCCGAGCTGGAACAGCTCAGCGCACGCTCGGCCAGGGAGCGTGCCTCCTCCAGGCTGTAGCCCCGCAGACGCTCCTTGATCGCGGCGATGCTGGGCACTGCCACGCTCAGCTCGCTGACGCCGAGCCCGGCCAGAACCACCGCGCCCTTCGGATCACCAGCCACCCCGCCGCATACGCCAACCCAAATCCCCGCCGCCTCGGCCGCCTGCACGGCCTGCCGGATCAGGCGCAGCACCGCCGGATGCAGGCCGTCGACCTGACGCGCCAGCGCCGGGTGCTGGCGATCCATGGCCAGGGTGTATTGGGTGAGGTCGTTGGTACCGACCGAGAAGAAATCCACTTCGCGCGCGAACTCTTCGGCCATCACCACCGTCGACGGCACCTCGATCATGATGCCGATCTCCAGTTCCGGCGCGCCCAGCGCAATCCGTTCCTCCTCGGCGATGGCACGCGCCGCGCGCAGCTCGTCCAGCGTGGCGATCATCGGAAACATGATCTTCACCGGGCCGTGCGCGGCCGCGCGATAAATCGCGCGCAACTGGGTGCGGAACAGTGCCGGATGCTCCAGGCACAGCCGGATGCCGCGCACGCCGAGAAACGGATTCGCCTCCGCCGGCAGCTCCAGGTAAGGTACGTCGAGCTTGTCGCCGCCGATGTCCAGGGTGCGCACGATCAACGGCAGACCGTTCAGCGCCTCGACCATGCCGCTGTAGGCCTCGTATTGCTCGTCCTCGCCGGGCGCCTGTTTCCGGCCCAGAAACAGGAACTCGCTGCGCAGCAGGCCGACGCCCTCGCCGCCGGCCTCGACCGCCTGCGCCGCTTCATCCGTAGAACCGATGTTGGCGACCACCTCGATGCGTTGGCCGTCGAGCATGAACGCCGGCTGATAGCGATTGAGGCGTTCCTCCTCGCGCCGCGAACCCAGATCCTCGCGCACAAGCCGCGCCTTCTCCAGATCCTCCGCGGAGAGATCGACGTACAGGCTGCCGCCCTCGCCATCGAGCACGCAGGTCGCGCCTTCCGCCTGGCGCAGCACCGCAGGACCGGCACCGACCACCGCCGGGATACCCAGCGAACGCGCGATGATCGCGGTATGCGAGGTCGGCCCACCCACGGCCGTGCACAGGCCCAGCACCTGCGAAGGATCGAGGCGCGCGGTATCCGAGGGGGTCAGATCCTCGGCCACCAGGATCACCGGCTCGTCCGGAAGCTCCGGCGCCTCCTCGATGGACTCGGCCAGCAGACGCAGCACCTGCTGGCCCACGTCGCCCAGATCCGCCGCGCGCTCGCGCAGCAGCGGGTCGCTCATCTGCGCCAGCGCCGCAGCCTGCTCCTTGACCGCCTCGCGCCACGCCCAGCCGGCGCTGTGACCCTGCCGTATCAGCGCATCCGCCTGTTCCAGCAGGTCCGGATCGTCCAGGAATTCCTCGTGCGCCTTGAAGATGCTTGCCTTGCCCTCGCCGGACCACGCCTTGACGTCGTCGTAGAGTTCGCGCACCTCGATGCGCACGTGTTCGATCGCCTGGCGCAGGCGCTCGGTCTCGTGTTCCGGATCCTTGGCGGTGGCCTCCACCACGATGCGCGCCGCGTGCAGCCGGGCCAGCGGACCGATCGCCACGCCGGGCGAAGCCGCGATACCGGGGATGCCCGGCGCGGCCAACTCCAGGCCGGCGCCGGCGGCTCGAGCCGGCGCTTCGTGTTCGGCGGTCGCCTCCGCCTCGTCCTCGCCCAAACCCTCCGCCACGGCCGCCTTCAGCGCCTGCAGGGCCGCATCCTCGTCCGCTCCGCGAGCCATGATCAACAGATTGGCTCCGCCCTCGACGCCCAGCTTGAGCAAAGAGGCCAGACTCTTGCCGTTGGCCACATGGTCGACATAGGCCACACGTATCTCGGATTCGAATTTCTTGGCGACGTTGACGAAGAAGGTCGCCGGCCGGGCGTGCAGACCGATTCCGCCCTGCAGCTCGGCTTCGACCCCTTTTTCAAAACCGGCGAGCTGGTCGGTCGGCGAGCCCTGCGGCTGTTCGACCGGCTCGCGCCGAAGTGCGCGGACGATTTCCTCGGCATCCTCGGTCTTCGCCAGCCGGGCCATGAGCTGTGCGTCATCGAGCAGATGCGTCAGGTTCTTGAGGATTTCGATGTGTTCGTCCGATCGGGCGGCGATGCCGACCGTCAGATGCACGATCTCGCCGGGATTCCATTCCACGCCCCCGGGAAACTGGGCCACGAATATACCCGTCTGGCGAATCAGTTCGCGATCCTTGGGCAGACCATGGGGAATCGCCACGCCGTTGCCCAGAAAGGTGTTCGCCACTTCCTCCCGACCCAGCATGCTGTCGACGTAGCCGGCTTGGATATGGCCGGTGCGCACCAGACCGTCACCCGTCACCCGAATCGCGGCGGCCTTGTCGGCCGCCTGCGCGCCCAATTGTATGTCCTGCGTTCCCAGATCCAGCATTTTTTCGTTTCCTTACGACAGTCCTGCAGTTCAGTGTAGTTTTCGCGCCCGCATTCTGCCCGCCGGCACCCCGCCCGCCATACGGCATTGGTCCATCCAGATCGAAATACGTTCCCGATCGCCATGGCTGCAATCTTCAAAATCTCGCAACAAACAAGAGAAACATCGCACAACCACATGAAAACACAAACCTTTCACCAACACGAGAATCTCAAAACCCTGCGCCACTTACCGCCTCCACCCTTCTTGCCGAAACCGTTCCGACGGCACTGCCGCAGCGCTCTTCCCCGGGGGTTCTATACTCCACCCTGTCTGCCGGCGCACCGGCACCGCTCCACATAACAACAATGACGAGGGAGAAACGCGGATGGATCGTTACTCCGTGGCCGCCATCGGCCTGCAGGACCAGGAACTCACCATTCTCAAATCCCTGCTCGGTATCTTCGCCGGTTCCATGGGCATCGAACTGGAACTGACCGACGTTCCGGACACGGCACAGATCAGCTTTCTGGGCCACATGTCCCCCGAACGCCTGCAGGAACTCTCCACCGCCGCAGGCCCAAGCCGCCTCCTGGTGTATTGCAAGGCACGGGGAGAGGACCGGATGCCATCCGGCGACAATCTGCTGGTGCTCGATCATTGCCCGCCCCGCTCGGTCGATCTGAACCGGGTCATCGAGGCCGCCCGCGGCAGCCGCACGGCGCAGACGGATGACTCCGAACGCCGCATGCCGGAAACAGACACTCTCGAAACCGACGCCTGCCTCGCCGGCAGAATTCACACCACACTGCCGAAACTGCTGGCCGATCAGCAACTGGCCGTCACCGTACGCGGCGCCCCCTGTCTGTTGATCGACGTTCAGGCCGGCGTGCGCACGGTACACGCGCATCCAACGTGGTTCTCTCACCCCGACTACTGGCGCGCACCCCCGGACAAATGCGTGCTGAGCACCGATGCGCCGGCGGAAAAAATCGCCCAATGCCGCAAATACCCCGCCCGTTCATATCGCGCCATGCGTTTCTGGGGACTGATGAGCGCCGCCCGCGGCCGTCCGCTGCCGGAAATCGCCCGCGCAAATACCGTGGGGCTGCGCAAACGGCCCGACTTCAAGCGTCTTCCGCACCATGCCTGGCAGGCGGAGGTTGCGCCGGAGATGGTCGGCGCACAGGCCACGCCGCATGATTGGGCGGCCCGTTTCTCCTGCGAGATCGGCGACATGATCGATTTTTTCAACGGCTGTACGGGACTCGACCTGCTCAGCACGCGGTGACCTTGCCCGGTGGCTGGCGGGAGGGCGGCCGAACCCGGATAATGCGCACATCACCCACCCAGCGAACACGGGAAGCATGGCTCAATACATCTACACCATGAGCGGCGTCGGCAAGATCGTGCCGCCCAAGAAGCAGATCCTCCGCGACATCTCGCTCAACTTCTTTCCCGGCGCCAAGATCGGCGTGCTCGGCTACAACGGCGCCGGCAAATCCACCCTGCTGCGCATCATGGCCGGCGTGGACACCGACATCGTCGGCGAGGCGCGTCCGCAGCCCGGTATCAACATCGGCTACCTGCCCCAGGAACCGACGCTGAATCCGGACAAGGACGTGCGCGGCAACGTCGAGGAGGGCCTGGGCGAGATCAAGGAGGCGCAGACAAAGCTCGACGCCGTCTACGCCGCCTATGCCGAACCGGACGCCGACTTCGACGCGCTGGCCGCCGAGCAGGCCCGCCTGGAGAACATCATCCAGGCCGCCGACGCGCACAACCTCGACCACAAGCTGGAAGTCGCCGCCGAAGCGCTGCGCCTGCCGCCTTGGGACGCCGATGTCACCAAGCTCTCCGGCGGCGAGCGACGCCGCGTGGCGCTGTGCCGCCTGCTGCTCTCGGCACCTGACATGCTGATCCTCGACGAGCCCACCAACCACCTCGACGCCGAGTCGGTGGCCTGGCTCGAACGCTTTCTGCAGGAGTTCCCCGGCACCGTCGTCGCCGTCACCCATGACCGCTACTTCCTCGACAACGTGGCCGGCTGGATTCTCGAACTCGACCGCGGCCACGGCATCCCCTGGGAAGGCAACTACTCCTCCTGGCTTGAACAGAAGGAACGCCGCCTGGCGCAGGAGGAAAAGAGCGAGGGAGCACGCGTCAAGGCCATGGAGGCCGAGCTGGAATGGGTGCGCGCCAACCCCAAGGGTCGCCAGGCCAAGTCCAAGGCCCGCCTCAAGCGATTCGAGGAGCTGAGCTCCAGCGACTACCAGAAGCGCTCCGAGACCAAGGAGATCTACATTCCGCCCGGCCCGCGCCTGGGCGACAAGGTCATCGAGGTTGAAAACCTCAGCAAGTCCTTCGGCGACCGCGTGCTCTACCAAGGCCTGTCGTTCAGCCTGCCGCGCGGCGGCATCGTCGGCGTGATCGGCCCCAACGGCGCCGGCAAGACCACGCTGTTCCGCATGCTCACCGGCACCGAGCAGCCCGACGAGGGCAGCGTCGACATCGGCGAGACCGTGCAGATCGCCTACGTCGACCAGAGCCGCGACGCGCTGGGCGGCGACAAGAGCGTGTGGGAGGAAATCTCCGACGGCCAGGACATCATCACCGTCGGCAGCTACGAAGTGAATTCGCGCGCCTACGTCAGCCGCTTCAACTTCAAGGGCACAGACCAGCAGAAGCGCGTCAAGGACCTGTCCGGCGGCGAACGCAACCGCGTACACCTGGCCAAGCTGCTGCAGAGCGGCGGCAACCTGCTGCTGCTCGACGAACCGACCAACGACCTCGACGTGGAAACCCTGCGTGCGCTGGAAGAGGCGCTGCTCGACTTCCCCGGCTGCGCCGTGGTCATCTCGCATGACCGCTGGTTCCTCGACCGCATCGCCACGCATATCCTGGCCTTCGAGGACGACGGCAACGTGAGCTGGTTCGAAGGCAACTACACGGACTACGAGGAAGACCGCCACGCACGCCTCGGCACCGCGGCCGACCAGCCGCACCGCATGAAATACCGGCGCTTGTCCGCCTGAGACGGCGCCCGTATCCGCCCGCCGCCGCGCGGGCGGATTGAACGACGAGACGAGGGCATCCGTCATGACCGGTTCGACAGAGGCTGCCGCCGCCCGACCCCCGGCGGCGATCGAAAAGGCGCAATGGCAAGCGCCGATATTCGCTCCTCGTCCGCGACGCATGGAACTCGCCGCACTGCAGCCTTCATGGCCGCTGACGTCGATATCCGTAGCGGTCCATCGCAACACGCCGTTCGAGTATATCGCCCAGGCCATGCCGGCCTTTCTGGCCTATGCGGGGATGCGGGCCGACTTCCGCTACAGCGACTATGACGATAGCCTCCAGTTTCGCGTCGACGAAGCGGATGATGCCGACGTCCATGTCGTCTGGCTGGATTTCGAACGCTATCGCGCTCACCTCGAGGGCACCGCGCTGGCCGACTGGTTGGGCGAGCGGCTGCGGCAACTGCGGCAGACGACCGACGCACCGCTCCTGGTCGCAAACCAAGCGGGCAAGGATACGCAGGCCAACGCGGTCAACCAGGCCGTCGAAAGCGCCGTCGCTCCGGTGCCCGGCGCGCGCGTGTACGACCGCAGGCCGCTCCTGGGGGCACTGGGCGACGCATTCCTGGACAAGCGCCTGGCCGGCATCGGCGCCACCAGCCTCAGCGGCCTCGCCACGCTGCTGACCGCCCGGGATCTAGGCCTGCGCTGGTTCCCCGCGGCCGTGCGCCCCCGCCTGAAGTGCATCGCGGTCGATTTCGACAACACGCTCTATGCCGGCGTCCTGGGGGAAGACGGCCCCGTCGGCCTCACGCTCACGCCGGCGCATGCAGCGTTGCAGGAACGCCTCGTGGCATTGAGCCGGGAAGGAATCCTGCTGGCTGCGGTATCCAAGAACGAGGCTGCGGACGTCGAGCGTCTGCTGGCCGAACGCGGCGACTTCCCAGTGCGGCACGAACATTTCGCCCATATGGCGGTGAGCTGGGAATCGAAGTCCGCCGGCCTTGCGCGCATCGCCGATTCGCTGCGCATCGGCCTGGATGCGATAGTGCTGGTGGACGACAACCCAGGCGAGATTGCCGAGGTCGCGGCCGCCATGCCCATGGTGCGCTGCGTGCACGGGGTAGACCCCGAACTGGCGCTCGCTGAACTGACCATCGGACCGGACCTTCTTGCCTGGACAGGCGACGAAACGGCAGGACTGCGCGCCGCCGATCTGGAGGCCGCCAAGGCGCGTCAGCGTGCAGTGGCCGAAGCGGCGGATCCTCTCGCCTATCTCGGCACGCTCGATACGCGCCTGGTCTTCGCATTGAACCCTCGCGGGCATCTGGCTCGAATGCACGAACTGTCCGGCAAGACCAATCAGTTCAACCTCGCCCTCAAACGGCTCGGTGAAGCCGCTCTCGACCGCTGGTTCGACAAACCGGGCCCGCGGGCGGTAACCATCCAGTTGGCCGACCGGCTGTCGGACAGCGGCATCGTCGGTATGATGCTTTTCGATACCGAGGGTGACACGCTACGGGTCGAGGAGCTGTGCATTTCCTGCCGCGCTCTGGGCCGCGGGCTCGAAGACCTGATGATCGCGACCGCCATCACCGCAGCCATGAAGCAGACAGACTGCAGCAGCGTTGCCTTCGCCTTCGCCACGGGACCGCGCAACCGCCCCGCAAGGGATTGGCTGGTAGGATTCTCGGGGCGTCCGCTGGACGCGCCGCAAGGTACCCACCGGCTCGTGTGGCCACCGGCCGGGCTGGACGAACGCCTGAGCGCCATTCCCGTCACCGTCGACTGGCAGTGAACGGCAGAAAAACGATTCCGGAGCAAGCACCCCATGAGCACTGAAGATCGCGTCCGCCATGTCCTGTCCGTGATTCTGAAGATCGACCTGCCCGAGGGGCAGGATCTTCGCCGCGAGGACGAGCCGAAGTGGGACTCGCTGAAACATGTCGAAATCGTCTTCGCACTGGAGGACGAGTTCGACGTCCAGTTCGATGAGGAGCGCATGGCCTCGCTCACCAGCCTGGGCGCCATCGTCGCCGCGCTCGAGAACCCGCATGCGGCATGACCTCTCGCAAGAGGGCGACGCCTTTCGCCTGCGCCCGGTGGCGCTGGAAGACAGCGCATTCATCGTCGCCCTGCGAACCGACCCGTCGCTGTCGCGCTTCGTGCACACGACCGCTGCCGACCCCGCCGCCCAGCGAGCCTGGATCGAGCGCTATTTCGAGCGCGCGGGCGATTACTACTTCATCATCGAAAACCAGCATACGAAAACCCCCGAAGGCACCATTTCCATTTACGACCTTGACCCGCAGCACAAAACCGCCGAATGGGGACGCTGGATACTGCGCGCGGGATCGCTGGCCGCAGTCGAAAGCGTGATGCATCTCTATCGCATCGCCTTCGCACACCTCGGCCTCGACTCGGTCTACTGCCGGACTCTGGTGGAGAACGAAAAAGTGGTCTCGTTTCATACCTCCTGCGGACTGAAAACGACCGGAGTGCTGACCGGTGCATTCAACATGGACGGTCAGCCGCGCGATGCCGTGGAACAACGCCTGAGCCGCAGCGAATGGCCCGCGGTGGAGGCACGACTCGCCCCGCTGGCGGCACGGACGGCTCGACTGGTGGCCCGGGAGCGGCGGCCATGAACGCTCCACACGCCCTATCCGGCCTCGAGTTTCACCATGTCGGCGTGGCCTGCCGCAAGCTGGAGCGCGAACAGACCGTATTCGAGAACATGGGCTATCGCCCGGAAGGCGAAATCTTCGTCGACCCGACCCAGGGAATCCGCGGCCGGTTTCTGACCGGCGCCGGCCCGCGCATGGAACTGGTCGAACCGCTGGACAGCCAGACCGGCGTATTGACCAACGTTCTCGCACAGGGACTTAAGATGTATCACCTCGCCTACACCACGCCGGACATGGAACGCTCGCTTGCGGAGGCTGTGCAGATACGGGGCAAGGTGATGGTCGAGCCGGTTCCCGCGGTTGCCTTCGACGGACGGCGGATCGCTTTCGTGTTCCTGCCCAACATGCTGCTGATGGAGTTCATCGAGCGATGACGCCGCACTCCGACGAACACGAGCGCCTCGACAGCATCGCGTCGAGGTCTCTGTACGCCCACGAGATCTATCTCGCAACCCTGGACCATGCCTTCGAAATCCTGTGTCGGCACCTGCGCCCGGGCCAGATCCTGGAGCTGGGGCCTGCCGAAGGCATGATGACCGACCGCCTGTATCGGCTGGATCATCCCTTGACCGTCGTCGAAGGAGCGGCCCGCTTCTGCGAGGAAATCGCGGCCCGCTGTCCCGGTGCCGACGTCGTCAACACCCTGTTCGAGGAGTTCGCCCCCGACCAGCATTTCGACACCATCGTCCTCGGACACGTGCTAGAACATGTCGCCGACCCCGTCCGACTGCTGCAGCGCGTCGGCGACTGGCTTGCTCCGGAGGGCATCATCTTCGCCGCGGTACCCAACAGCCGTTCGCTGCACAGGCAGGCAGCAGTGACCATGGGGCTTCTGCCCTTCGAGGAGGCCCTGAACGAGCTGGACATCAAACACGGCCACCGGCGCGTCTACAACCCTGAGACCTTCCGCCGCGACTTCATCGAAGCAGGCCTCGCAATACAGGTATTCGGCGGCTACTTCGTCAAGGCCGCATCGCAGGGTCAACTCGCCCAGATCGCCACCCCTGAGATGATCGATGCTTTCTGCCGGGTGGGCGAGCGCTATCCGGATATCGCGGCCGAGCTGTACGTGGTCGCCGGATCGGCAACGCCAGCGGCCTAGCCAGCGCTGCGACCCCATCGAGCCCCAAGGACGGATGCAATGGCGCAGCCAACCGTCCTACCAGCACAGTGGTGACAAATCAGCTCCCGACGTCGACAACCACTCTCCCGCGAACCTGTCCGGTCAGGAAGGACTCCGCCCAGGTAACGGCCTCGCCCAATCCGATGACACGGGAAATGCCGTCGAGCTTTGACGCGTCGAGATCGCGTGCCAGGCGTTCCCAGGCCTCCATGCGATCCGCGCGAGGCCGCATCACGCTGTCGATGCCCGCCAGCGCCACGCCCCGCAGAATGAACGGCGCGACGGTGGCCGGGAAATCCATCCCGCCGGCCAGACCGCAGGCGGCGACGACGCCTCCGTACTGCATGGTGGCGCAAACATTGGCGAGCACATGGCTGCCGACCACGTCGACCGCGCCCGCCCAGCGCGCCTTGCCCAGTGGTTTGCCGGGTTTTGCGAATTCCGCCCGGTCGAGCACCTCGGCCGCACCCAACTCCTCGAGATAACGGGCCTCCTCCGGCCTCCCGCTGACCGCGACCACCCGATAACCCAGTTTGGCCAGCAACGCGACCGCCACGCTGCCGACACCGCCGGCCGCCCCGGTCACCACCACTTCGCCCTTGTCCGGAGTGACGCCGTGCCGCTCGAGCGCCAGAACACATAGCATGGCGGTATAGCCGGCGGTGCCGATGGCCATGGCCTGCTGCAGCGAAAACGCCGGCGGCAGGGGAATCAGCCATTCGCCCTTGAGCCTCGCCTTTTCCGCCAGACCACCCCAATGGGTTTCGCCGACGCCCCAGCCGTTGAGCACCACCGCATCGCCCACCTGGTAACGCAAATCGTCCGAGTGCGCGACCGTACCCGCCAAATCGACGCCGGGAATCATCGGAAACCGGCGCACCACGGGGGATTTTCCCGTGATTGCCAGCGCGTCCTTGTAGTTGAGCGTCGAGTACGCCACGTCCACCGTCACATTACCTTCGGGCAGGCGAGATTCCTCGATTTCCTGCACCGCGGCTTCATAGCTGTCATCGGTTTTATCGATCAGGATGCCTCTGAACATAGTCCCGTCCTTGAATGCGTCATTCCGTTAATTTCCGAGCAGACTACCGGGCGATACCGGCGAGAAAGAACTCGGCGTAGGCTTCCAGCGGCGCTGCATTCTGCTCAAGCTTGGCTCTCAATACAGCGCCCTCCCAGCCGATCCAGAACACCTCGGCCAGCCGCCGGCAATCGGCGTTCTGAGGGATCTCCCCCGCTTTCCTGGCCGCTTCCAGGCACGCTTCGACACGCACCTGCCAGTCCGCGAACACCGCCATGAGTCTTGCGCGGAACGGCTCCGGCAACGCGCCCATTTCCTGCCCGAGATTGCCGACCAGACAGCCTCTTCTGAAGTCGTGACGCGCCATGCCGGACGCCGCATCGGCAATGAACGCCTTCAGCCCCTGCAATGGAGACAGCGACGGGTCGGACAGGAAGCGATCCAGCTTTCGGGAGAAATACGCGTTGTAGCGCTCAACCAGTTCGAGACCGAACGCTTCCTTGCTGGAGAAGTAGTGGTAGAACGAACCCTTGGGGACCGCGACGCGACGCAGGATTTCGTCGAGTCCGGCGGCGGATAAGCCCTTCTCGGTCAGCACCTCCAGGCCTGCGCGAACAAGGGATTCGCGCGTTTCGCCGTAGTCGCCCGCCCCTTTTGGCGGCCGTCCGCGCCTGCGTCCTGAAGTGGCTTTTCGTTCCATGACGATTAAATTAGACCGATCGTCTAATTTAATCAACAATCCTTCGCAAACATGAGCCTTGGCGACGCAGGCAGTCGAATCAGAGTCGCCCTTCTCTACGCCAGCCGACGCATCGCCCGATTCATCAATCGATGCCCGACAAGGTAGTATTGTCCTTTTCCCCTCCCGACCTCGCCATGACCGACATCGACCGCCTGTTCACCCGCCTGGACGCCCTGCTCGACCGCCTCGAACCGCTGCTGCCCCAGGCGCCCGAAACCACCGACTGGAACGCCCTCGCCTTCCGCTGGCGCCGGCCGAGCTACCTGCAGGCCGTGCAGCATCCACAGCTGCTGGATCCCGACGCCCTGCTCGGCATCGAGCGTCAGAAGAACCTGCTCGCGCGCAACACCGAGCAGTTCGTTCGGGGCCTGCCGGCCAACAACGCTCTGCTATGGGGCTCGCGAGGCACCGGCAAGTCCTCGCTGATCCGCGCCATGTTGGAGCAGTTCGCCGGACAGGGGCTGCGCCTGATCGAGGTCGAGCGCCGCGACCTGGCCGACCTGCCGGAAATCGTCGAACCGCTGTACGGGCGCGAGGAGCGCTTCGTCATTTTCTCCGACGACCTGTCGTTCGAAGCGGACGACCCCAGCTACAAGGCACTCAAGGCCACACTGGACGGCTCCGTGGCCGCCGCGCCGGAAAACGTGCTCATCTACGCCACCTCCAACCGGCGTCATCTACTGCCCGAGTACCAGCGCGACAACCAGGATTCACGTGCCGTCGACGGCGAGATACACCACGGCGAAGCAGTCGAAGAGAAGATATCGCTGTCCGAGCGCTTCGGCCTGTGGCTGGCCTTCCACCCGTTCCGTCAGGACGACTATCTGGCCATCGTCTTCCACACCCTGCAGCGCATGGAAATCCCCTTCGACGCCGAGACCGTGCGCCCGGAGGCGCTGCGCTTCGCCCTGGAGCGGGGCTCGCGCAGCGGCCGCGTCGCCGCGCAGTTCGCACGCGACTGGGCGGGGCGCAGCTCGCTGTAAAGAAAGGCAAAGACCCGACGCCGGAGGGAACCTGCCGAACGTCGGATAGTCTGTCCTATGACGCACATCCAGGACAGTCGGTCCCATGCTTTACGTCGAACCTCATGCTGGCGTGCAACCGGTCGTGCAGCTCATACGCTCCGCCCGACGCAGCGTCGACATCAATGCCTACCTGATCGACGACCGACGGATTCTCGAGGCCATCCGCGGCGACACCCGGCGCGGCGTGCGCGTGCGCGTCATCTTGCCCTCACGGCCCTATCGGGTGAACGCCGCCACGGTACAGCGTGAATTCAATGCCCTCGCCGGCACGGGTGCCGAAATCCGCTGGGCCCCCGCACGTTTCGAGCATCGCTTCGCCTACGATCATGCGAAATACATCGTCGTCGACGGCGGAAAGGGCGAAACGCTGATCGGCACCGCCAACCTGACCTACGCCGCCTTCCACGACAACCGCGAATATCTATGGATCGGCCACGACCGTGCCGTGGGACAAGCTCTGGAAACCGTATTCGACGCCGATTGGAGCAAACGCCGCGCCGGTACAGCCCCCCGCAAGACAAACGACCTGGTCATTTCTCCCGGCGGCGAACAGGCCATGCTCAAGGTGCTCGACCAGCCCGGCGCCGTCGATCTGGAAAGCGAAGAGTTCGGTTTCGTACCGCGCATCAGCAACGCCCTGGAACACAAGGGCCGGCTAGCCAACATCATCGTACCGCGCACGATCAGCCACTACGACCTGGGCAACTTGGCACCGCTGCAGCGCGACGGCGTCAACGTCCGCTTCATCCAGCACCCCCGCATGCACGCCAAAATGATCGTCGGCGATCGGCTTGCATTCATCGGTTCTCAAAACATCAGCTGGACCAGCCTGAATCACAATCGAGAGATCGGAATCATTTTGCACGGCCAGGCCATCGATACGCTGCGGGCGCAATTCAATCGCGATTGGCGGAAAGCATCACCAAAAACCTAATTCCAAATGGCCTTCGCGCCCGTGTCAGGCCCGGGACGCTGCCCGAGCGGTGGCGAACATGTACAACGTCAGTCCTGCCAAGATCAATACGATACCGGCCCCTTCCCACACACCGGGAATCTCGTGCAGCTGCAGGGCCGCCGAGATCAACCCTATGACCGGAATCGCCAGCGTACCCATACCCAGTGTGCCCGCAGGCAGACGATGGGCCAGCCAGGTCCACAGCAACCAGGCCAAAGCCGTAGCCAGGATGCCGTTGTAGACCAACGCCCCCACCAGCCCGGACGTCCACTGCACATGCTGCCCGGGCACGAACAACGCCGCGGCGATCAAGGGCAGACTGCCCAATGCGGTCTGCCAGGCCGTCAGCGAGAACACGTCGACCGGACCGCTGCGCTGCATTTTCTTCAGCGCCACGATGGAACCGGCGTTGGACACGCCCGCAAGCACGGCCAGCAGCTTGCTGGCCGAGGATCCCGTATCCGCCCATGGCTGGAAAATCAGCACGAGTCCGGCGATACCGACGCCCAGAGCCAGCCAGCGCATGCCGGTCAGGCGCTCTCCCATGAAAACCCAACCCAGCAGTGCGGCCCAGAAAGGCATGGTGTACATGAGCACGGCGGTGCGCCCCGCCGCGCCGCTCTCAAGCGCCCAAAAGATGAAACCGATCACCGCCGTGGTCTGCAGCAGACCGACCAGCAACGCCCACCCGAGCCGTTGCGGACGCAGCGAGCGCCCCATCAGCGGCAGGATCACGAACAGAGTCAGCGCGGCCAGCGCTGCACGCAGGGCGGCGAAAGCGAACGGACTCGCGTCGGCCAGAGCGCGTTTCATCACTACCCAGTTGTAGCCAAGAATCACGGAATAGAGGGCCAGGGCGGCCACGGCGCGTATCACGACGAAAGACTCCTCGGAGTTCGTTTGTTGGCGGGAAAGAATCGGGCTTGCGATGCAGCGGCAACCGAATTGCGTTGCCTAGGCCGCTGACCCAGTAGGTCTTCAGGGCATTGTCGAATACCCTGCACCGGCGGGCGGAAGCTGTATATATTTGACTGCCGGCGCAATAGGGTACCATCGGCTCCAGCCTCACGCCTGCCCATACAAGCCCTGGAGCCAAACCATGACTACCTTGCTGTTCGATCTTTTCGGCGTCATCGCCTGCCGGCAATCGGAAGCCGGACGTGCGCGGATCGAACGCATTGCCGACATCGACAACCAGGCTCTATGGGACGCCTATTGGGGACAGCGCCAGGACTACGATCGCGGCGACATCGACGGTAGGGCCTACTGGCACCGGGTCGCCGCCCAAGTCGGCACGGAGTTCTCGCAGGCCCGCATCGCCGCGCTGATCGACGCCGACGTATCGAGTTGGAGCGCCGTGGATTCCGAGATGGTCGCCTTGATCGGCGAACTCGCTGCCGCCGGCCGCCACCTCGGACTGCTCTCCAACATTCCCCCTGAGCACGCCGCCGTGTTCGAGCCGCGCAACCCCTGGCTCGACAACTTCGCCATGCGTGCCTTTTCCTGCCACATCGGACACGCAAAACCCGAGGCCGGAGCCTATCGCCACTGCATCGAAGCGCTGGGCGCCCTGGCCCAGGAGATCCTGTTCATAGACGACTCCGGCAAGAACGTCGCCGCCGCCGAGGAGCTGGGGCTGCAGGGCCATGTATTCACCGGCCGCGATGCCCTGCTCACGCGACTGGAGGGATAAGAGGCGGGGTTCCAATAGACACGAAAAGAACACAAAATGCGTGGAAAAATAGAGGCTGCGGGCTTGCCGTCCCCATGTCGGCTCCGCCCCGAGACAAACAACTATTCCTGGAGACAAGACATGAAAAAGCTCTACGTCGCGCTGGGGCTGATCGTCGCCCTGCTTGCGCTCGTTATCGGCCTCGGCCCCTGGTACGCCAGCCGGATCACCGAACGCCAGATCACCGCGACCGTCGACGCGATCAATCAGCAGGGCCTCTTCGAAGCGCATTACGACCGCATCGCCTACAACTGGTTCGGACAGCAGGGAACGCTCAAGCTGCTCCCCGTCGACCCCCGATTCAAAGAACTGCAGCGCAACGGTACCTAGGAAATCGTTCTACGCCTGTCGATCGCCTACGGCCCGATCCCAGTCGCCGCCTGGCGGCGCGACGGCATCAGCCTGATGCCCGTCGGCGCCGTCATCGACACACGCATCGACGGCCTGGAGAAGGCCTTGCGCAAATCCGGCAGCAGCTACAGTTTGCGCGACGTCGTGGGGCTCGGCGGCAGCAACGCACTGAAATTCCACATGACTCCCGGCAAGCTTACCAACGCCAAGGGAGACGACATCCGCTGGACCGCCTCCGATCTGCAGCTCGATCAGAACGGCCAGCATCTGCGCGGCTCCGGCCACACCGGCGAGTTGACCGTCGCCAAGGAAGGTCCACGCCCCGCGCACATCCGCGTCACTCCGATCAGGCTGGTCATCAACGACATGCAGATCGTCGACAACCAGAGTGCCGGGCGCTACAGCATCAGCTGGGACGGCATGCAGGCCAACGGCCCGCAGAAGAGGCGCAACACGACCTTCGCATTCGACATCGGCAAAATGAAGATCGAGGCGGACAGCCATTTCGCGCAGGGCATCGTCGCCGGCAAGGCCGACATGGTGTTGGGCGGAATGAGCATGCGCGAGCCGGCCAACGCGAAAACGCCGCTGTTCGCCATGAAGGACATGACGCTCAACAGCACAACGAACGACCCGAAAAACAACTACACCGGCTCCAGCGTGCGCTGGAACGTGGCCGACATCAACGCCAAGGGTCAGCACTACTCCCCCGCCACCCTCGAAATGCAGATGAGCCACCTGTACGTACCCGCCATGCGTGACGCCATCAAGGCATTGCAGGAAATGCAGCGCACGCGGCGCGATGTGCCGCCGCAGTTCGTGTTCCAGCGCATGGCGGGTGTCCTGATGCCGCCGCTGCAGCGACTGGTCGAACACAAACCCGTACTGCAACTCACGCAGTTGCACCTGGGCACCCCGAATGGTGCGCTGCAGGGCAAGGGCGAGGCCCGGATCGAGCCGGCCAACGGCGCCACGCCGTCGCTGACCACGCTGCCGGAGGATCTCGTCGCACAGTTGACGCTGAACATCCCCGGCCCGCTGGCGCACCAGATCGCCGCGCTTGCCCTGACCCGCCAGGGCGTCCCGGCAGACCAGCTTGCCGAAACCTCGCAGCGCTACCTGGACCGGCTGCAGAGTCAGGGGCTGCTGAGTCAGCAGGGCAACGACTATTCGCTGAAGCTCGACTACCGCAACAGCACCTTGCTGGTCAACGGCCGCCCGGTCTGGAGAGGCTGAGTCCGGAACGCGGTCCGTCAGCGTCTGGCGGGCCGCTTCCCGGCGTAACCGGTCAACTCGACATAACCGTCACCGCTTACCGGACTGCCGGCGCGCGTGCCGCGCACGCGCACGGCGCCTTCCCAGTAACGCACCGCCAGATCCAGTTCCTGGTCGGCGAGCAGCGGCTGGACCTCCAGGTTCAGACCCAGCTCAGGTACGCGCAGCCGCCAGCGCGCGGGATAGCGTCCACCGCGTGGACTGTCCCAATGGTTCAGCACGTCGATCTTCACGGCATCCGCGCCGAGATGTTCGACCCGCCCCCGGGGTGACACCCAGGTGCCTGCACTGTGAGAGTCGGTGCTCCCGCCGCGGTCGCGCAGACGGTAGAACATCAGATCCGAACCATCGCTCAGACGCAGCGCGAACCAGTCCCAACCGATCTGCTCGGGAGCAAGCGCCGAAGTGCTCCACTCGCGGTCCAGCCATACCGTGCCGCTCACCTTCAACGTGCGTCCACCCAGCCGCAGGCTCCCGGTGGCGGCCAGGCGCGGCATGGAGTAGTAGTACGAAGCGTCACCGGGCGCCGAACCCTTGCGGCTCAAGCCACGATCGCCGTTGAGAATCACCCCCTGCCCAGGTTTCAGGGCGAGTTCCAGCGCCGCCTGCTTATCGGCGGCGTACAGCCGCCACGGGAAACCACCGTTGGCGCCGCCGCGCACCGACCAGTCCCCCGTCCAGACACGAAACGGCCGCGCCCGTGCACCGGCCAGCCCCAGCGCCCCGCGGACGAAACGCTGGCGGGCGAAGAAGCGGCCGGCCGGCACGTCGGTAACGGCGAAATGCGCCATGTAGAGCTGATTGGTCAACCAGCGCGAAGCACCGGTCGGCTTGTGCGGATCGAGTGCGACACGAAAAAAGGTCAGCTCGAAACCGTAGGGACGGCCCTGCGTGTCATGCAGGTTGCCGGTGAAATACCACCATTCGGTACGAAAATGCAGGTGCGGTCCGTAGTCGGCGGGAAACACGAAGGGCCGCGGCGCCAGCGCGCGCGCGAAGCCCGCCGTATCGCCTCCGCCCAGGGCCTGCTGCAAATCGATGCCGGTGCGGCGGGCATCGCCGCCCTGTCCGCAGGCCGACAGCATCAGCGAACCGCACACTGCCACAGCCAGGAGCAGACCGCGCATCATTCCGCCCTCAAGGCCCGGGCCGGCGGCGTGCGCGCCATGCGCCAGGCCGGCCATAGCGCGGCCAGCAGCGCCGCAGTCACCGCCGCCGCCAGCGCCTCCAGCAGCAGGGCCGGCTCCGAATGCCACTGCAGCGTCCAGCCGAAGGCGCGCGGATTGACCACCTCCGTGAGCACCCAAGCCATGCCCAGCCCCAACGGCAGAGCGGCCAGGCCGGCCAGCAGCCCGAGCAATACGCTCTGCCCGCCGACCAGGGCGAACAGCCCGAGCGGCGTCATGCCCTGTGCGCGCAACGTGGCATGCTCGCGGCTGCGCTCCAGATGCAGGGCCATTAGGCTCGCCAGCACGCCGACCATGGCCACTGCGAGCAACAGCACGCGCAGCACCCGGGTGATGGCGAACGTGCGGTCGAACACCCTGAGCGACTTCGCCACGATGGCTCCGTTGGCGCGCACCGACACGTCCACGCCCGCCGTACCGGCATGCGCGCGAACGGCTTCCAGCGCCGTATCCAGCGATGCCCCCGGACGCAGGTAGACCGCCAGCGAGCCGATCGCCGGATCATCCCAGAACCTCTGATACAGGCCGCGGGCCAGCATCACCAGACCGGAACCGCCCCCGTAGTCGTAAAACACGCCGCCGACGCGGAAACGGTGCGGCCCCTGCACGGTATCCAGCGCGATCGTGCCGCCCGGTTTGAGATCCAGGCGGCTCGCCAACGGCTCGCTGACCAGCACCACGCGACCGGCGGCGAAGGCCTTCCACACGCCCGGCTCGGCGCGCTTGAGTACGGCGTTCGGATGATGTCCGGCGGCTTCGCCGAGGGCCAGCAGCGCCAGCGGCCCGTCCGGGCCGTCGATACGCGCGTGGCGTCCTGACGTCACCCTCGCCACCTGCGGCAACTCCGCCACCGCCGCAACGAAGCCCGGCGCCAAACCACGCCCACCCGGACCGGATTGGGCGTTGACGTAGATGTCCCCGCGCAGGCTCTGCCCCAGCCAGTCCACCAGCGTGGCGCGGAAACTGTCGACCATGATGCCGACACCGATGGATGCGGCCAGCGCAATCGACAGCGCCGCCACCGCCACCACGGTGCGGCCCAGGGAAGCACGCACGCCCCCCACCGCCAGACGCACGCCGATACCCAGCCGCGAAGTCGCCATACCCAGCAGCCACAGCACTACGCGTACCCAGACGGGTACCCACAGGCTCGCGCCGACCACGCCTAGGAACAGGCCGGCAAAGGCGCCGAGCAGTCCTCCGCCCGGCCACAGCAGGATCGCCGCACTCAAGGCCAGCATCAGCGCTCCGGCGAGCACGCGCCAGGGTTCGCGGCGCCGCGACACCGCCTCCAGCGACATCGGCAGACCGCGGCCGCGCGGCGGCAGCCCGGCCGCCTCAAGCGCAGACGGTGCGGCGGCGACCAGCACCATGAGCAGCGCCAGCGCAAAGCCTTCCGTCAGCACCCAGGGGCTCAGGAACAGGTGATCTACGGTCAGGCTGAAATACAGGTCGTTGATGGTCCGCGTGACCAGCCGCACCAGGCCGCGCCCAAGCAACACTCCCAGCCCAAGTCCCAGCAGCGCACCAAGCACCGCCAGCGCTGTGGCCTCGCCGAGGATGCCCCGCACGACTTCGCCGCGCGTCACGCCCTGCGCCCGCATCAGACTGACCAGATGGCGCCTGCGCAGCACCGAGAAGACCAGCGTGTTGTAGATCAGGTAGGCGCCGATGAGCAGCGCCAGACCGCTCATCGCGAGGAGATTGAGACGAAACGCCCGCGTCACGCGAGCGGCATCCGCCAGCTTGGCGGCGACCGGCACCAGCCGCACCCCGGGCGGCAGCAGCGTCTTCACCCGCTCCATTTGACCCGGGGACAGTCGCAGGTCGATGCGGCTGAGCCGTCCGACCCGGCCGAGCAGATCCTGCGCCGTGCCGATATCCGTGATCAGCACGCCACGCAACGCCGCTGCATCGCCGCCCGGAGCACCGAGCAGGCGCAGACGGCGCGGCCGCCCGTCGATCTGCGCGGTGAACGCCCCATTGTCCGCCAGCCCCAAGCCGTGCGCGGTCGCCGGCGTCATGAGCACGCCGTTGCCGGACGTCATCAGCGCGGCAAGACCGGCACCGGCGCCGAGCAGTCCCGGCGCCAGAGTCGCCTGGGCGAAGGGGTCGATGCCGATCAGGCGCAGCGTCCGCCCGTCCACGCGCGCATAGCCCTCGACCACGGGGGCGCTACGGGTGAATCCGTCATGCACGCGCAGATGCACGTAGAACGTCTCGCCGAGGCCTCGCGGGCCGGCCACGATGCGCGCGTTGGCCGCTCCGTCCAAGGCCCGGGTGCTCGCCTCGAATCCCCTCAGGGCGCTGGCGTTGGCCAGGGCAACGGCAACCACCACCGCCACGCCGAGGGCGATGCCGGCCAACGCCAGCACGAGTTGCAGCGGATTGCGCAGCCAATAGCGCAGGCCGGCGAGCGCGATCAGCGGCCGGCCGGTAATGTTCACGCGTTTTCCAGCACGCCGTCGCGCAGGCGCAACACACGCTGCGCCGACTGCGCCACGGCCTCGCTGTGCGTCACCATCAGCAACGCGCTGCCGTCCGCGCGAGCCGTCTCGGCCAGCAACTCGAGCACCTGCGTCCCCGTATCGGCGTCGAGACTGCCGGTCGGTTCGTCGGCGAGAATCAGCGCCGGGCGATGCGCCAGTGCGCGGGCAATCGCCACGCGCTGCTGCTCGCCGCCGGAGATCTGCTCCGGGTACGCACCGGCACGGTCGCCGAGACCGACCCGCGCCAGCAAGTCCGCCGCGGCTCGCCGCGCGTCGGCCGGACTTGCGCCGTTGAGTTCGCGCGGCAGGCGCACGTTCTCCAGCAAGGTGAGCGTGGGGATGAGATTGAAGAACTGATAGACGAAGCCGATGTGGCTGCGCCGGAACAAGGTACGCGCATGCTCGCCGAGCCGGCTCAACTCGGTGCCGGCCACCCAGACGTTACCCTCCGCCGGCGGCTCGATGCCGGCGATGAGATTGAGCAGCGTGGACTTGCCCGAGCCGCTCTGCCCGAGCAACGCCACCCGTTCCCCGCGCACGATATCCATGTCCACTCCCTTGAGCACGACATGCTCGCGTGCGCCGTCGCGATAGACGTGGCGCAGGCCGCGCAGGCACACGGCCGCGGTGGTGAAATCAGTCACCCTGCACCGTGACCAGCACGCGGCGCCGATGAGGATGGCTGCGGTGCTCCCACAGATAGACGCCCTGCCAGGTGCCCAGGGCGAGACGCCCTTCGCGTATCGGCACGGTCAGGTCGACACCGGTGAGCACGCTACGCACGTGCGCGGGCATATCGTCCGGCCCTTCGTTCTGGTGCACGAACAACGGATCGCCGTCGGGGGCGAGGCGCTGCATGAATGCCTCCAGATCCCGGCGCACGTCCGGATCGGCGTTTTCGCACAGCATCAGCGACGCACTGGTGTGCTGCACGAATGCGTGGCACAGCCCTATCCGCACGCCCGACTCGCGCACATGTGCGGCGACCTGCGCGGTCAACTCGACGCTGTCGCGCCCACGGGTGGCAACGATGATCTCATACTGCGCACTCGTCATAGGTGAATTCCCTCAGCGCCTCGGCCGGAACCTGACGAAATATTCATCAACCGCCCGACGGCTACACTTTAAGGTAGCGAGTCATGCTGCTGAAACCTGCCCCGTGTAGTTTCGGGGAATCTACATGTGCAGAGGCAACTGCATGAAAATCGCGATGTTGAGCGATGTTTACTTCCCCCGAGTCAACGGCGTTTCCACCTCCATCGCCACCTTTCGCCGCGAACTGGAAGCGCTGGGCCACACGGTACATGTGATCGCTCCCGACTATTCCACCGCCAAACCGGAAGTCGGCATCCGTCGCATGCCTTCGCGTTACGTCTTCGCTGACCCGGAAGACCGCATGATGCAGCGCCACGCGCTGCTCGAACTGACCGCCGAACTTGCAGAGCAGGAGTACGACATCCTGCACATCCAGACACCATTCGTAGCACACCACGCCGGCGTGCGCTTGGCCCGCCGACTCGGCATTCCTCGAGTGGAAACCTACCATACCTTTTTTGAGGAGTACCTGTACCACTACCTGCCGATCCTGCCCAAATCCTTAGCCCGCTTCATCGCGCGGCGCTTCTCCGCCCTTCAATGCAACGATCTCGACGGCCTGGTCGTGCCCTCGGAAGCCATGGCCGAACGCCTGCGCGCCTACGGGGTGCACACACCGGTTTCCGTGATCCCTACCGGCATCGATTCGAAAAACTTCCACGGCGGCGACGGACAAGTCTTTCGCAGCCGTCTGGACATCGGCGCCGACCAACCCACGCTGGTGCACGTCGGGCGCATCGCCCACGAGAAGAACATCGGTTTTCTGTTGCGGATGCTGGACCGCGTTCGGCGCGATCTGCAGCAGGTCGTGCTGATCATTGCTGGCGACGGACCGGCGGTGCCCTATCTCAAACGCCTCAGCCGACGCCTCGGCCTAAGCGCACACATCCGCTTCGTCGGCTATCTGGACCGTGAGCGCGAACTGCTCGACTGCTACCGCGCCGGCGACGCCTTCGTGTTCGCCTCGCGCACCGAAACCCAAGGCCTAGTCTTGCTCGAAGCGCTCGCGCTGGGCGTGCCCGTGGTGTCGACTGCCGTCATGGGCACACGCGACGTGCTCAAACCGGGCTGCGGCGCGCTCATAGCCGAAAACGACCTGGAAGACTTCAGCACCAAGGTCCTGCACCTACTCCGCGATCCCGGGCTGCGCGAGCGTCTAGCCACGGAGGGTCCGGCCTATGTCCGTGGCTGGAGCGCTCGCGCCCAAGCCGAGCGTCTCGCGGACTTCTATCGCAGCCTCGTACACGCCGGCCCGTCCACTTACCCCGCAACCGGTCGTACCGGCTCCGCACTCAAGATCTGATTCCCAGCGAAGACCGCGGCAGGGATGGCACAATAAGAGGACATCCCCACCGCCACCCAGCTGCCGCATGCCCCCTCTCCGCCGCCTTCTTGGCACTCTGCCGTTCTCGCTGCACTTCTCGGTCGCCCTGCGCGGCACAATCGCCGTGGGCACGCCGCTGATCGCCTTGAACGCCCTCGGTCATCCGACCGTAAGCTTGCTGGCAACCATCGGTGCGCTGCAGAGCACCATGGCGGACGTTGGCGGCTCCTATCGCGGGCGGGTGCTTACCCTGCTGCTGGCCTGCATCCTGGTTCCGACTGCAGCAACACTAGGCAGCCTGCTCATGCCCTGGTGGTGGGCAGTCACGCTTGGCATGACGCTGCTGTCCCTGGCGGTAGGCCTTGCCCGCAGTCTAGGCCAGCTTGGCACCTCGCTCGGCTTCGCAACCGCCGTTTCATACCTGATCGGCACAGCTCTGGGCGGCAGCGCATCGATCTCGGCGCTGGAATATGCCGGGGCGCTGCTACTCGGCTCCGTCTGGACCCTGTGCGTTGCACTCGCGCTCTGGTCGCTACGCCCCTACAAACGCCTGGAATACGAAGTCGCGGACTGCTTCGCCAAGGTCGCCGCGCTCGTACGCACCGCCGCCAATAAGGATTTCACCGCCTCCGAGGAACAAATCGCCCAACGCCGCCATGCCCTGCGCCAAAGCATCGAGCGGGCTCGTCAGGCCATTGGCCAACTCAGCTCGGGCACCGACGGACGCAGCCTCACTCTGCCGCGCCTGCTCGTCCTGGTACGCAGTGCCGCCCGCATAGGCGCCAACGCCGTCACATTGGCCGACATTCAACGCAGTGAGGGTCGCGAGTCTGAAAACGCACTAGCGATCTACACCAGGGCAGTTTCCGCGCTGGCCGATGCCAACCTTGTTATCGCCCATCACCTGAACCGCGGCGGCGGCGAACTTGACCTGCAACCGCTCGCAGACGGGCTGACCGAACTGCGCGAGGAACTCGAACGCACGCGCCGGAGCGAGGACATTCCCGACACTCTGCAGCTCAACCTTCAGCACGCCATCGGCGTACTGGACCGCACGCTGCTGCACCTGCACAACGCAGCCGAAATACTGACCCAGCTGTTCGGCAAGGAACACGGCCTCGGCAACCGCCTGCTGCCGCGCATCTACATCGGCGACCTGATCCGCCGCGGCCGGCTCGCGTTGCGCGCCAATCTCAACACCCGTTCGCTGATCTTTCGCCACGCGCTGCGGATGAGCTTGGCCATGGCTACCGCAACGGCCTGCTACACCTGGCCGCATCTACCGCACGGACTGTGGATACCGCTATCGGTCATGGTCGTGCTGCAGCCTGATTTCGGGGGCACCCGCCAGCGCTCCGTGCAACGCACGATCGGCACGATCGCGGGCGTTGCCATCGCCGGAGTGCTGATCACCCTGGTGCACGAACGGCTGCTCATCGAACTGACCCTTCTGCCGCTCATCTTTCTCACCCTGCTGTTCCTGCGCAGTCGCTACACGCTCGGCGTCACCCTGCTCACCCCTTTCGTCATTCTTCTGCTCGACCTGCTGATGCCGGGCGATACCCCGGCCATATTCGAGCGCATCGCCGACACCATGGCCGGCGCGGTGCTGGCACTGCTGGCCGGCTACTGGCTCTGGCCCAGCTGGCAGCGCGAACGTCTGCCGCTGCAACTCGCGCAGGCGCTCGAAGCCAACCGCGACTACGCTCAGGCCATACTCGAACGCCTGGCCGGCGGCGGCGAATTCGACCAGACGACACATGGATTGCGGCGCCTGGCCGAGCTGGAGGCCGTCAATACCGATGCGGCCTACCAGAACCTGCTCGCCGAACCCGCGCATACGCGCGGCGACGTCGCCAGCACGCTCAGCCTCGTCTCGTACAACGAACGCATGAGTCGGCACCTGACTGCGCTGGGCGAACACCTCGGCGCTCCGCTCCAAGCCTATCCCCGCGATGCGCTCGAACGCTGGACCGACCAGCTCCTGCTGACGCTCGACGCCGTGGCGGGAACGATTGCCGGACGACTCGAGGTCCGCCCGGAACTGACCGCATTCGAAGCGACCGATGCCGCACTGCGCGAAACCCCGTCCAGCGAGGTGTCCGCTTACGAACAGCGTTTGCTGATCGAACCGCTGTTGCAGAAGATCGCCACTGACGTATCCGCGCTGTATGCCGCCGCGCTGCGTCTGCGGCCGCTGCCCCGCAGGCAGTTGAACGCTCAGAACAGCGCCAGCTGATCACCCTGGCGAGCCGGCACCCGAAATCGCGAGCAATCCAGCGGAGGCAGGCCCCGGTCAAGGCCACAACGCCGACTGGCCAGCGCGAAACGCTGCGCAACCAGGTCGGCAAACGGCCCGCGGCCGCGCATGCGCGCCCCGAAGGTGGACTCGTAGTCCCGGCCGCCACGCATCTGCTGCAACACGCTCATGACGTGATCGGCCCTAAGCGGCAGATGATGGTGCAGCCATTCGCGAAAGAGATCCTTGACCTCATGCGGAAGCCGCAACATGACATAACCGGCCGCAATGACGCCGACATCGCGCGCCGCCTCCAGAATGGCCTCGATCTCAGCATCGTTAACCAGCGGAATTATCGGCGCACACAGCACGCCGACCGGCACCCCGGCCTGTCGCAGTGCCGCGACCACACGCAGGCGGCCCGCAGGCGCTGTCGCACGCGGCTCCAGCCTACGCGCCAATCCGTTATCCAGAGTGGTTACCGACACCATGACCTGCACCAGGCTCCTCGCCGCCATCGGCGCCAGCAGATCCAGGTCGCGCTCGATCAAGCCGGACTTGGTAACGATGGATACCGGCTGGTTACGGTCGGCGCAGACCTCCAGCAGCCGCCGTGTCAGGCGGGTACGTCTTTCCACCGGCTGGTAGGCGTCGGTATTGATGCCCAACGCAATCGGGCGGCAGCGATAGCCGCGCCCGGAAAGCTCCTCGGCCAGACGTTCCGGCGCGTCCGGCTTGTGGAACAGCCGGGTCTCGAAATCCAGTCCCGGCGATAGCCCGAGATAGGCGTGCGTGGGTCTGGCGAAGCAGTACACGCAACCGTGCTCGCAACCGCGATAGGGATTCACCGACTGCTCGAACGGGACGTCCGGCGAGCTGTTGCGCGAGATCACACTGCGCGCGGTATCCACCTCGAGCGTAGTACGCAACGATTCGCTTTGAGCTTCCCTGAACCAGCCGTCATCCTCGGCCACCCTGGACAGGGTCTCGAAACGCCCCGCCGGATTGCCGACGGCACCACGCCCCTTGCGCGGTCGTACCGGTATGGCGCAATCTGGAAAATCCTTCACGAACACCTCCGCCCACGACACCCGCTCGACCAGGAGACGCGTGCCATGATCACCCCCTCCCAAAGCTATCGTATTCATGCCCTAGAGCTGGGGCCAATGGAAAATTTCGTATACCTCGTGCACGACCTCACCAGCAACCGGGCAGCCGTGGTCGATCCCGCCTGGGACGTTCCCGCCGTACTGGCGCTCGCAGAGCGCGAAGGCGTACGCATCACGGACATCCTGCTCACCCACAGCCATCACGACCACATCAATGGAATCGATGCGGTGCTCGAGGACAGCGATGCGCAACTACACCTGCTCAAGCCCGAAGCGGACTTCTGGGGCCACCCTCTGGCACGGCCCAGCCTGCACCACGGCGGCGACCGCATCGGCCTCGGGGAGACCAAGATAGAGGTCCTGCACACCCCCGGACACACACCCGGCTCGGCCTGTTTCCATCTCGGCGACGACCTGATCACCGGCGATACCCTGTTCGTGTTCGGCTGCGGACGCTGCGACCTCAAGGGCGGTGATCCGGAAATGATGTTTGACACCCTGCGGCATCTGCGTGCGGACCTGCCCGCCGCCACCACCATCCATCCGGGCCACAACTACGCGGTCAAAACCGTCTCAACACTGGAAGAACAAGCCGCCTGCAATCCATTCATGCGTCTCACCGAACTGGACCGGTTCGTACACTACCGCATGCACGAACACGACCGCACCCGTCATACACCCTATGGTCCCGAATGCGACTGAGTTCACGCCTGGCATGACGGAAGCCACCGAATCGATGTGAAGAAATTATTGACGCTGATGAGCGCCTCCCCATGAGTCGACGTCAAACATCCGTCATATTCATCAGGACCGCTCCTCTAGAATATAGCAATAGCCTGATTTAAAAGGATTTTAAAGAATACTCCACATCTGGCACGAGTTTCGCATTCAAAGCTTTGCAAACACACGGATGCGACTCTCATGGCAATTTTCGATTTCAACAAGGCAAAAAGCGGCGAAGCCTCCACACCCCGGGATACCGCCAGCTCGACCGCCCAGAACAACGCGTTGAATCTGCTGCTACGACTGCAACAGTCCCTCGACGCGAAGGAGCTGGTCGAAGAGTTCGCACGACTGATCACCCGCGAAGTCGGCCTTGACGGCTACCGCTACCGCCATCGGTCGGAGGCAATCAACTGCCAGGACGGACACCTGAACCGGCACGAGCTTGCCTACACGCTCAAACTAGAAGACGACGAACTCGGTGAGTTCAAACTCTACCGCGCCAAACCGTTCGAGGAATCCGAATCCCAGTACGTAGAAGACCTGCTCACGCTGCTGATGTATCCCCTGCGCAATGCACTGCGCTACCAGCAAGCCTTGCGCTCCGCATATACCGACCCGCTGACCGGTCTGTGCAACCGCTCCAACATGATGCACCAGCTGCAACGCGAAATAAGCCTGTCGCGCCGCGCAAACCGACCCATGAGCCTGGTCCTCGTCGACATCGACCATTTCAAAAGCATCAATGACCGCTTTGGCCATCTCAGCGGCGATCAGGTCATCCGCTGCGTGGCGCAACATCTGCGTGGCAGCCTGCGCGACTTCGACCTGATCTTCCGCTACGGCGGCGAGGAATTCGTACTCGTACTGAGCGGCGTCGATGCAACATTCGCCGGGAGCATCGCCGAGCGACTGCGGGCGGCAGTCGCTGACCACACCTGCCTGCTCGAAGGCGGCGGCAAGGTCTCCCCGACGATCAGCCTGGGCGTCAGCCAGCTGCGCGACGACGAGGACCCGACAACGCTCTTTGCCCGTGCCGACGCAGCCATGTATCAGGCCAAGACCCAGGGACGCAATGCGGTTTGCGTATCTTGACAGACTCGAAACCGGATCGACATTCGTTCCCGACGGGCAAATTCAGCTAAGATGCACACAGACATAAGCTGGACCGGGCATTGATTCAACAGTCCTTCTCAAAACCGCCGGATATCGAACCTGACTACCAGATCATTCAGGACGAGAACCGCATCGTACACCTGCTTGACGAACTTCGGCGCGAACGCACTTTGCTGACCGCCCTGCTCGACGGCGGTCGACATGCATTCAGCACGGCAATCGTCGAAATACGCAAAAAGGACAAGGCGCTGATCCTGGACGAATTCGTTCCCGAGCAAGGCAACCAGATGATGGCGCGGAGCGGCAAGCTATGGATTCTGGGCCAGCTGCATGGCGTCAAAACCGCGTTCCAGACCGACATCCGCGACTCCGGCATCGAGGACGGCATCGCCTTCCATCGCATTAGCCTTCCGCACGCCGTGCGCCATCAACAGCGCCGTGAAAGTTTTCGCGCCGTCGTGTCCATGGGCATCAGAACTCCCGTCCACATCAAAGGCGACAACAACGCTCCGCTAAACGGCCAGCTCCGCGATCTCTCCATCGGAGGTCTTTCCGTTATCCTGCCATTGCTCAAGGAACTCGACGACCTGGAGCTGGGCACCATCGTCGAGGATTGCGAAATCGATCTACCGGGTCAGGGGCAGCTTTCGGTCAAGGCTGAAGTCCGCCATATGCAGCGTAACGAAAACCAGAAGAATGCACAGGTCGGACTAGCGTTCCGCGAGCTGCGACCGCAGGATCAGAGACTGCTGCAGCGCAGCGTCACCCACCTCGAACGCGAACAGCTTCGCAAACAACCTAAGGACGACTGATCTCCCGGGTCAGCACCATTTACATACGTCCCATGGAAACCCGCTTCAAGCGCGGCGCCGGTACCCGCTGCCGGCGCCAAAGCGCACCAGTTCCAGAAGTTCGCCCGCACCACCAATCGTTTCCGCCGCCCCCAGCATGAGATAACCCCCTGGATTCAGGGCCTGAGCCAGACGCCGGAGGACGTCCTCCTTCGTCGCCGCCGAAAAATAGATCAACACATTGCGGCAGAAGATTACATCGAAGCGGCCAAGCGCCGCGTAGCTCTCCAGCAGATTGAACACGCGGAAGCTGACGCGCGACTTGATCCTGGCGTTCAGCTCCCAGGTTTCGCCATGCTGCACGAAATAGCGTGCACGGAGTTCGTCGTCTATACCCCGGCCCATGCTGAATCGATCGTAGGTGGCCGACTGCGCATCGCGTATCACCCGCTCCGCGACATCGGTACCCACGATCTGCACCTGCGGCGCGGGCACCAAGGGATGCATACGCTGCGACTCATCAACCATGATGGAAATGGAATAGGGCTCCTGCCCCGAGGAGCAGGCCGCAGACCAGACCCGCAGGGAACGCGAGCGCGCCCCAAGCTCGGGCAGGATATGGTCACGCAGATTCATATAAGGGTGGCGGTCGCGAAACCAGGAGGTCTCATTGGTCGTCATCGCCTCTATCGCTTCCCGCGCAAGCGCCCGGTCGCGCGGCAGACGCGCCAGCAGCTCGCTCAGGGAACCCAAACCGGCGTCGCGCGCAAGCCGGCTGAGCCGGCTGACGACCAAATAGTGTTTTTGCTCTCCCAGAACAATTCCGCTGGAACGTGCCAGAAATTCTCGGAAAGCGTCGTATTCAGCTTCAGTGAGACGATTGTCGGCCAACGCCGTACCCCCAATCACGCGATAAACCACCGCAAGTCGGACGCGGCCTACTCGCATTATAACGCGCCAAAGCGCCAAGCAAGCCAGCAGGTTCGCCGTCTTTCAATATACGATGATTCGGCGACCAGCACATGGGCCGAGCGCTCATATCGATCCGTTCGTGTCGATCCGTTCGTGAAGTACTTGACTTGGGATTCGCGAAAGAAAAAGGAGGTTCCTTCCACCCGAGACAGTCAAGGCACTCTGCGCCTTACAACTGCGGGCGCTCAGAGGCCGGCAGCGGTGCTGCGCGCCA
The DNA here is from genome assembly GCF_037381185.1 of Acidihalobacter sp. Lineage (NCBI taxonomy): Bacteria > Pseudomonadati > Pseudomonadota > Gammaproteobacteria > Chromatiales > Ectothiorhodospiraceae > Acidihalobacter > Acidihalobacter sp. The sequence continues at coordinate 105,517 of NZ_JARRQY010000010.1, read as the reverse complement.
ACTGATCATAGGTCAGCGGTTCCGCGGGCTCACCGCGCAGCAGACGCATCAGTTGCTGAATGCGGCGCTGCCCTCCCCTGTTCAACATCTCGTTGTGCCGGTTGAGTTCGGCGCAGGCCGAAATCTCTGCTTCCAGCCTCCGCCAAACCCCCTGCAGCGCAGCTGTCGGCTCTGCCTGCTCCATAAACGCCATCACGCCGGAAGCATCGGCTTTGAAACCCAATGCTTCGGCCGCGGCATTGCGGCGTTCGGCCGCGTCCTGCAGCGCCGCCACCATTTCCTGCTTCTGAGCGACCACCGCGCCGATATCTTCGATCTGCAGCGAAGTCAGCACTTCAGCCTCGCGCTCAAGCACGGCGCGCAAGGACTCCGCACCGGACAACTCATCCCGAAGCGCGTCGAAAAGGGACCTCTGGAATACTTCGCTGCTCATCGGGCTTTTCCTCTCTGAACTCAGGACTTGGAGGGGAATTCAAATCCCAACAGCTTGTTGGCGATGCGCGTGGGATCGATGTTGTAATCGCCGGACTGGAGTTTCTGGCGAATCTGCTCAACCCGCTGCGAATCGACCGCTGGTTGATGAGCAAGCTGTTTTTCCATTTGCGCCAGTTGCATGCCGGTCTGCGTCAGGCTGACCGAATCGCCGGCAGCACCGGCGCCGGTTTTCACAGACTCTCCAGACGCCGCCGCAGCTCCTGCCTTATCAGCCTTGCCGGCAACCGTCGAGCCGGCTGGGCGCGTCCCAAGCTGCTGCACGTCCTTGACGTCGATACTCATTATCAACTCCCTACCGCCGCAACCAGCGGTTCATTACTTCTTTCCTGCAAGTCTTATCGGCAAGGATCGGAATAACTTTAGGCCTATCTTCCAATCAATCGCATCGCCGTGAAGTCACTCCTCCATAACAGTATACAAGGCTTGAAACACGGCACCCGCGAATCACACTCAGCCTTGCACGCTCACCTGCCCGGACCCCGTCACCACTCCTTGCACGACCCGTTTCGAACGGCTGTTGCGCACCCGCACCAGAGCGCCACGCTCCCCGTTCTGCAGGGCTACACCCTGAGTACTGACGCTGAATCCTTCCGCGCCGGCAGTCAGCGTCACCACCTGCCCCCGTCTTACCAGCAAAGGCGGATGCAGCATCCCCGGAGTAAGCACCTCGCCGGCGGACAGATTACGCCGCAACACCTGCCCAAGCACCGCATTGCGATGCGTAAAATAGCCATAAGGCAAGCGCGCCACATTGCGTTCGGCCATACTCAGCATAGCCCCACTGACCTGAGCCCCGCGCTCCAGGGGCTGCGCGGCAATCAGAACCTTGAGCCGCGCCTTGACGTCGACCGGCACATACAGTTTCCATGAGTGTGCGCCGATGCAACGCACACTGACCACAGTATGCCCAACCTTGCTACTCCCGGAGGGCATGGAAGGCCTCAGAGGGCGCTGACACAAAGGCAGCCGCAAGCGCGAATCCAGCGTCGCGGAGCGCACTTCCAAGCGCGCGGCAGGCATAGCCTGCCGCGCCTCCCCGCGAGCATAGTCGGCCGCTATCTTACGGATCGAAGCGAGCGTCTGGAACTGTTCTGCGAAAGTCGTTGACGGAGCAAAGAACGCAAACAGACAACTGAACAAGACTATGGCGCGCCAATATCCGATCACGCGCTCGCCTCGACCACCCATCATCGTCATTTTTTTGTCATTCGACATACCTTCTTCGCCACAATTCCTAGAGCATGAACAGAAACATGCTAAATGCTTTAGCAAATATCGCGCCCGAAGCTGATCCCATGAGAACGACAGACCAACGAACCGACGCATACAGGCCGATACAAGCTAAACTTCAAGCTACATCTGCCGATTTATAATGCAAGACCTCCTCAGGAGGCGAATGGCCGGACAGGCCCCGCAAGCTGTGCCCAAAGCGGCGCAGCACTTGTTGCCGGAGAACTTGTCCGCACATCAATCAAGCCAAGCCCGGAGAGGCTCATGTCAAACATCCTCAACAGCGTCGACCAACGCACCCAATTGGCCGGGCAGAATCGGCTCGAACTGCTCCTGTTCAAGATCGATGCGCGGCAACTTTTTGCCATCAACGTTTTCAAGGTCCGCGAAGTCATTCCCGAGCCCAAGTACAAGCCCGTCCCTCAGGCCCACCCTTATGTTCTAGGGATAGCCGATATCCGCGGCCACGCCACACCGCTGATCGCACTCGCCAGCCCGCTCGGGCGTCATAGCCAGGTACCGATGGGCCAGGGCTTCATCATCGTCACAGAGTTCAACCGTATGGTTCAGGGCTTCCGCGTCGACGCGGTCGACCGCATCATCAACATCAGCTGGGAAGCCGTGCTGCCCCCGCCCAACAGCAGCCGCTCCGGGCACTACATGACTGCGGTCACCCAGCACGAAGACCAGCTCATCGAAATTCTCGACGTGGAACGCATCCTGGCCGATGTCCGCGGCATTTCGACGGAAGTCTCCGAAAACCTGCGTAACGAAGCCGCCACGGTGCAGCAGGAGAGGCCCCACCGCGTGCTGGTGGTCGACGATTCCTCGGTCGCGCGGCTCCAGGTTCGGCGTACGCTGGAGCAGATCGGCGTCGAGGTCGAACTCGCCAACGACGGGCGCGAGGCGCTGGAGAAACTCGAAGCCATGGCCGCACAGAGCGCCCCGGAAGAATGGTTCGACGCAGTGGTTTCGGACATCGAAATGCCGCGCATGGACGGTTACACGCTTTGCAGCAGCCTGCGTGCCAACGAACGGCTGGCGAAACTCCCTATCATCCTGCATACCTCGCTGAGCGGGTCATTCAACCAGGCCATGATCGAACGCGTCGGCGCGAACGGCTTCCTGCCCAAATTCCAACCGGACGAACTCGCCTCGACCGTACTCAAACTGCTGGAACAGAATGACTGAGCCGATCTCTACGGCACTCCGAACTTACTAAGAATGCGCTGATTAAATAAGCGAGCAGAATGAACCGCAAGGCGCCCGCAGCTTAGCGAGTGAGACACACCAAGTTGGATAGGCGAAGGAGCAAGCAGCGCGCAACGTGGCAAATATCGCCCGCATGGCCATTGAATCAGCGTATCCCTAAGTCGAACGGAGGATAGCGACACTCGTGTGCCTGCAAGGAGCGCCGTAGAAGTGCCGGTTCTGTGTTGCACAGCTTGGCACGGTCCGGCCATTACCTGCGTCCGCGCCTTGGTCCCGAGACTCTGAATATCGTCTAGCCTCTGTCCATCTCAGTCATGTGAACAGGCGCGGCAAGATGGTAATCTGCCGCGGTACGCCATACACACAGGCCACTGCCCCAACATGCCACCGCTCGAACTTTCCACCGACTTTCTCGCTCGACTTATTCCTCTGGACGGCCTATCCGATGCAGATCGCACCGAACTGCTCAAACGGTCTCGCCTCGACAGCATAGAGGTCGGCAAACGCCTGCCGGCGCGCAACGGAGAACGCTGGATCAGCTATCTTATCGAGGGTTCCATGGATCTGATCGGTCAGGGTTCTGTGGTCGAACATCTCGATCCCGAACTCGATCCCAAGCGCGTTCAGCATCCCGTGTTCGCAGACAACGCCGCAGAGCAGATCGAATATGCGACCACCACCACGCCGGCGCGGCTTCTAAGCATCAACCGAGCGGCCATACAAGAGCTGATCAGCGCCTCCTACGACGTCGACGAAGCGAGCCTCAACGATGTCGAAGGCGGCATGCTCGCGCAGTTGTATCAGGCTTTCCACAATGGCCAGATGAAGCTTCCCAGCATGCCTGAAGTGGCAGTCCGCGTACGCATGCTGGCCGACGATCCGGATTCCGGCATCAACGACATCGCTAAAATCATTCAAACCGACCCCTCGCTGGCGGCGCGCCTCATCCAGGCCGCCAACAGTGCCGCCTACCGCGGTTCGCGGCCCGTCGATTCCATTCGCGACGCGGCCACCCGCCTCGGACTCAAACGCAGCTCCAGCCTGGCCATGAGCATCGCCCTGCATGGCTCCTTCAAGACCCAATCGCCAAGCATCTCGCAACATATGCGCAAGAGCTGGGATCTGAGCGTGGAAGTCTCGGCTCTGGCTTACGTGATTGCGCGTCACATTCGTCATATCGACCCGGATCGAGCGCTTCTCGGCGGTCTATTGCATCGCATCGGAGCCGTACCAATTCTCCTGTATCTCGAATCGCTTCCAGCCACCGAGGAAGAAGTCGATCGTGCGCTGCACAGGTTCACCCCGATGATCGGCGGCTTGCTGCTCAAGGAATGGGGCTTCGATCGCGACTTCATCCGCACCGCCGAGGAAGCCGAACACTGGGAACGCGATGACGATCCCAAACCCGACCTGTGTGACGTGGTTATCGCTGCACGTCTATACGCCAACCTGCGCTCGCCAACCCCCCTGCCGATGCCCGAGATAACCGAAGTTCCGGCATTCAACAAACTCGGCCTCGGCGCACTCGAATCCGATCGCACGCTGCAGGTGCTCGAAGACGCTGCAGAGGAAATCGCCTCCATTCGCGAATTCCTGAGCTGATGGAGGATACCCTCCGACTCCGCAACCGCTTTGCACCAGCGCCGCACGAGTAGAATCACAACAGCCCGACGAAAGAGGCCCAGGGCATATGCAAACCGGCATTCGCGTCGATGCCCGCCTCGGCACTGGAGGCGTAAGCCCCAATGCCCTGCAGGCATGGAAAACCGGCCAGGTACTCAAGGCCATGGTCGTGACAGGCACGCCGCCCGAGGCGGGCGGCGGGCAGGCCGTATTGCGTATCGGCAGCAACGAATACGCGGTTCGATCGCAAACCCCGCTACAGGCGGGAGACACGCTGCAACTTCAGGTCAAACGCACCCAACCCGAACCCGTACTGCAGCGACTTTCAACAACCCCCCAGGCACCTGAGACCGGCCGCCAAAGCACCGCTCGGCAGGCAGTCAACAGCCTGGAACAAAGCGTGAGAACGCTACTGGCACAGCAAGGCAAGCTATCGAGCGCCCTGCAGACGCTGACCGCCAAACTTCCGCAGCTCGGTTCACAATCCGCACAGCGCCTGGAAAACCTGCTCGCCACCCTGCCAACTCCGCAGAAGCTGAGCCAGGCCGAAGGCCTGCGCAGCACCCTGTCTACATCCGGCAATCATCTGGAAGCCAACCTACAGCAGGGGCGTCCTCCGGCCTCCGCCGACCTAAAACTGCAACTGATGCAAACGATTGCGGGACTTTCTCCTGCCGACGCGCGGACGGTGCGCTCCGACCTCGAAGGCATGACTGCGCGCATCAGCCTCAACCAGTTGCACAGCACGCAAACCGCAGGTACCGGTACGCATTTGTTCGTGGAACTTCCGGTTCGTACCGCGCAGGGATTTCAGGAGGTACGCCTGGAAATCGACGCCGATACGGGCAGTCGGCATGAAGAATCCGATATCCCGCCGGACTGGTCGGTCAGACTGCAGTTGGATCTGCCGGGGCTGGGTCCGCTGGAAGCACGCGTGGCGAGCATCGGCGGTAGTGTCTCGGCGCGTTTCTGGGCCGAACAGCAGGCCACGACACGACGGATAGAAAACGCCCTGCCAGAACTCGCCGCCGCCTGGCGCGACCAAGGCCTGCAACCGGGAGCCCTGCACGCCTATCACGGAAACGCCCCGGCGCCGCCGCAAAACCTTTCGGATATGGACAGCAGCCTGGTGGACACGCGCGCATGAGCCGTTCATCTCCACCCGGCACGAAGGACCCGACAGAACGCCGCCTGCTCGCCGTAGCGCTGCACTATAGCGGCGAAGGTGCTCCGAGGGTAACAGCGAAAGGCTATGGCGTAATCGGTGAACAAATACTGGAGCGGGCACGGACACATGACGTACCTATTCGCCAGGATGCCGAACTCTCCGGCCTGCTGGCACGCGTCCCGCTGGGCGACGAAATTCCCGAGACCCTATATCTGGCGGTCGCCGAAGTGCTGGCGTTCGCGTACCGCTTGAGCGGCGGCGGCCCCGAAGCCTTGAACAGCGACGAAGAAACGGTCGATAACGGTAACGACTAGGGACCGATTCCTCCCCTTTCGCCGCGGAAAAGTCTTTCCGGATCAGGCTTTCGCGTCAATCTGGCCAGCCGAGCGAGACCAGGACAGCCTGTCAAAACACGCCAGAGCCGGATTCTGACGCGACTCAGCCTTCTCCGCCTGCTGCCACTCTCTGCTGCCCTGCATCGTACAAGGCCTTCAGCAGATCGGCTTCACCACGCGTCAACCCACACACCGACACCAGCTCATCGGGAGACATCCCACTCTGCAGCAGTTTGAGCGCCTGCGAATGCACACCACCGGCCTGAGCCTGCAGTTCCAGGCTGTCCAGGCGTTCGCGCAGACGCGTGTAGAGCGTATCGAAGCGCTCCTCCAACTCGGCATCCCGATGCCGTCCAGCTTCCACGACATGCTGCAATTCCGCCAGTTCACGCTCCAAACGCCCGAGACCGTCGCCATCCTCGTCACGGACGCTCCGCTCCCGCCGCAGTTTCAGCACCTGCCAGGCAGCCCACAGAGCGATCACCGGGAAGTAGATCAGATCCAGCGCCAGCAACACGCTCAGCCAGTCGAAATGCATAGAATCTATCTCAAAATTATCCACAGCCTTGGCAGCGGCGACTCAGGCCAGCAGCGCAAAGCGATACGATGGGCTGGAAACGCTCCTGCTCCGAAGATACGCCGATTATGAGCGGTCACACTCCCGCACCCATTCGATCAGCGTGCCCCTACGCATACTCGTCGATAATACCCCCTGAAGGTGGTCGACGCGGCGGTTTCGGTGTCTGTCCGTCGTCTTCTTGCAGTGCATCCTCATGCGTCGAGCGCGTCGGTTTGCGCATGCGTCCATCCTGCGACGAACGCCTGCGTTCGCCCACCGTCGTCGACGGCAATCCGGGCTGCAGCGGCCCTACCTCATCGGCCATGATGCCGAAGGATCGAACTCAAATGGCGGCGAGTTCGGCCCATTCCTCTTCGCTCAGCAGCTTGTCGACGTCGACCACGATGACCAGTTCCTTGTCACGCGACGCCACACCTTCGATATAGCGCGCGGCCTCCTCGTTACCCACGCTGGGGCTGGGATCGATATCTCCCCGCGGAATCTGCACGACTTCCGCCACGCCATCCACCAGGATACCCACATCCTGTCCAGCCGCCTCAAGCACGATAATCCGGCTCAAGTCGGTATTTTCAGAGTAGCTCATGCCCAAACGTAGGCGCGCGTCGATCACGGTGACGACCTTGCCGCGCAAATTGATGATACCCAGCACGTAGTCGGGGGCCCCGGGCACCGGCGAAATTTCACCAACCCGGAGCACTTCCTGTACGCGCATCACGTCCAATGCGTAGACTTCTCCATTCAGTTCGAACGTCACGCACTGCAGAACTTCGTTCTGAATTTTCTGTTTGTCGTCTGCCACTTTTGCCTACCTCTGTTCGTCACGATTCCACCGCCCGGCGCCGCTCCTGGCCAGGAGCGAACATCAATCACGCCAGTACGGACTCATCCTCGGCCACCATCCGTGCCAAGACTTCAACATCGAGCAATGCGCACATCTGGTCGAGCACCGTACCCGCCAGCCAGCGGCGCGCCGTGCGCTGTGTACGCCAGCGCACGGCCTCTGGCTGCAGTTCAATGACATCTCCCAAGCTGTCACAGGTCAGCCCCCAGCGGCCACCCTCCACCAAAAGAATATGTCCAGGCCCCGATTCCGGCTCACTCTTCGCCGCCTGCGAACGACGATCGCGGGGGAACACCAGACGGGCCGTATCAATCACACCCGTCTTGCCGCCGTCGCGCGCCAACAGGCCGAGAAACCAGTCCGGCCGTCCCGGCGTCGCAGTGATGTGTTCCCCCCACGGCTGGATGCGCGTCAGCTTGGCCAGCGGCACCGCCAGCTTGAGGGGACCGACATGGAACAGCAGGCACTGGAACTTTTCCCGCGCCCACTCCGGCACACCATCCTCCGGCTCTGGTTTCGACTCTGGTTTCGGGACGGGCACCAGCGCCAGAGCACGCGACGGCGCAATGACTTCCGGCGCCGCCATCTCAGCCTCCTGCGGCACCTGCTCCGTAGAGACCTGCAACAGCGCGTCCAGGTACGCGTCAAGTGCCTGATCCTGAGCCAGCAGAGTCGTCTTGCTCTCAGACTGCCGCGCCATGGGTTACCTCCATCGGCCAAGCCGTCATCCGGCCTTCCAACCATTCCAGCAACTGTGCGTAAGCACGGCTGCCTCGGGCACCGGGACGCAAGGTGGTCAGGGGAATCGCGGACTTGCTGGCCTCGCGGAACTGCGTATCGATCGGAATCACGCCCTTCCACACATTGTCGCCGTAGTCACCTCGCAGTTGCCTCAGCGCCTCGACCGCGGCCCGGGTACGCCGGTCGAACATCGTGGGCACGATAGTGTGCTTGAGTTCACCCGATGAGCGCGAACGCGCCACCATCGACACGGTGCGCAACATGCGCTCCAGCCCCTTGAGTGCAAGAAACTCAGTCTGTACAGGAATCAGCAGTTGTTCGCAGGCGGCCATGGCGTTCACCATCAGCACGCCTAGCATTGGCGGGCAATCGATCAGCACGCGGGCATAACGGCCATTCAGCGCACCCAAGGCATCGGCGACCACCAGTCCCATACCCTCGCGCGCGCCGAGCTGACGATCCAGCGTCGCCATCGCGGTGCTGGAGCACAACAGATCGATACCATCCACTCCCGTAGGACGCAGCAGTTCGAGCGGAGCCAACGGCTCCCCCTGTGCCCGGCGTTGGAACAGCGAATACACACCGGCGCCGTCCCCTTCCGGATCGAAGCGAAAATAGCTCGTCAGCGAGCCGTGCGGATCGAGGTCTACCAGTAACACCCGTTCGCCGCGTCGCGCCAGCAGACCTGCCAGGCTGACCGCGGTGGTCGTTTTACCGACGCCGCCTTTCTGGTTGGCAACTGCCCAGGTACGCATCTCAACCGCCTCCCGAGTATTTCGGATTCATGAAAGCCGTAGGCATGGCTTTCGAAGGCAAGGGGGTATTTTCCGCTACCACCACCAGCTCCACCCTACGGTTCTGGGCCCGTCCCTGAGGTGTGGCATTGCTGGCCACGGGGTGATACTGACCATAGCCGACAGCGGCCAGACGCTGCGGTTGAATACCGTTCTCCGTCATCTGGTGCACCACCGAAGCGGCACGTGCCGCCGAAAGCTCCCAATTGGAGGGAAATATCGGCGAATGAATGGGAACATTGTCGGTAAATCCCTCCACCTGTATCTGCACCGGAAGCGAACGCAAGGCCTGCGAAACGTCCTGAATCACGGGCTTCGCACCAGGAGCCGGCACGATGCTGCCGCTGGAGAACAGCAGATCGGTATTGATCTTGATGTCGACCCATTCCTTATGCACGTTGACGCTGACGATCTTCGAGGAAATGAGTCCGGATAGCCGCTTTTCGATCGTCGCCCCCATCTTCCGGATATCGGGCGGGGCCGGACGCGCCGCTCTCTTGGGCGTTTCAAGCTTGGGCGCCATGCTTTCCGGCAAACCATCCAGACGCATCGGCGCCGGAAAGCTCTTGAGCGGGGCATCCGCAGGCGGCCCCGCCGCCTCGACCTTGCCGACCTGTATCGGTTCGAGGCTATGCGGAGGCGTGCGAAACGCAGCGACCAACGACTCTGACAATATGCGGTACTTGCCCTCGTTGACCGACGAGATCGCATACATGACCACGAAAAAGGCGAACAGCAAGGTAATGAAGTCCGCATAGGACACCAACCAGCGTTCATGGTTGATGTGCTCTTCCGGCATTTTCCTGCGTTTGCCAGCCATGTCAGCCTCGCCTCGTTTCCCGCTACTGCAAATATCCGCGCAACTTGGCTTCGATCGCCCGCGGATTCTCACCTTCCGCGATTGCCGTCAGACCCTCGATCGTCATCTCTCGCATACGGCCCTGTGCATGGATGATGGATTTGAGCTTGCCAGCGACCGGCAGCAAAATCAGGTTTGCCAAACCCACACCATAGATGGTAGCCACGAACGCCACTGCGATGCCCTCGCCCAACTTGGACGGATCGGCCAGATTCTCCATCACGTGGATCAAGCCCATCACGGCACCGAGTATGCCGATGGTCGGCGAGTACCCTCCCGCCGCCTCGAACACCTTTGCCGCATGCATCTCCTGCTCCTCGAACGATTCCAGTTCGACCTCCATGATCGAGCGGATCGATTCGGGTTCGCGGCCATCGACCAACAACTGCAAGCCCTTGCGTGAAAACGGTTCGTCGAGTTGCTCGGACAGCGCCTCAAGACCCAGCAGCCCTTCCTTTCGCGCCAACTGGCACCATTCCACGATGCGGTCAGTTGCAGCAGCGACTCCACACGGCCGCCTTCGATGAAGTTGCCGCCGACGATAGCTCCGAAGGCCACCAGCAGGCCGAGCAGGGAAAGAATATCCACAGCTCAACCCTCCGCCACCGGTGCACGGCGCGCTCGACATGCAAGCAGTCGCCGGCTCGGGCATCGCACTAGAAACTCCTGGCCAGTTCGGGCCCGACATCGGCAAGCGTCAACACACGGTCGCTCAAGCCGGCCTCCGCCACCGCCGCGGGCATGCCATATACGGTGCAACTCGCCTGATCCTGCGACCACACCACTGAGCCGTTGCGCTTCATCAGCCGCGCGCCCTCACGTCCGTCCGCTCCCATACCGGTGAGAATCACGCCGAGATTCTTGCCCGCGTTGACACGCTCGGCCGAAGTGAAAGCGACATCGACACTGGGCTTGTAATTCAATTCGGGCGGACTCTCGCTTACCCGCACGCGCAACGCACCGGCATTTCCCTCAATCTGCAACTGTTTACCGCCAGGCGCGAGCAGAGCCAAGCCGGGGCGCAGCACGTCCTGATCTTTCGCCTCACGAACCTCGATGGCGCACAGACCGTTCAGACGTTCGGCGAACGTCGGCGTGAACGCCCCTGGCATGTGCTGGATGAGGACCAACGGACGATGGAAGGTACCGGGCAAAGCGGTCAGCACACGTTGCAAGGCCACCGGTCCGCCAGTCGAGGTTCCGATCAACACCAGACTGCAATCGCGCACCGAGACGCCGGGACGGGCCGCTACGGAAGGCGCACTGCGTACCGGCGCCGCTGGCACGCGCGGGGCCGCGGGCGCGTGAGGTGCGCGTCGGGCCAGCGTTTTGATGCGCTGACACAGCACACGTCCGACCTCGACCCGGTCGCGGGCAATTTCCTCGAACTGTTTGGGCAGAAAATCCGCCGCCCCCGCATCTAGAGCATCGAGCGTTGCGCGCGCGCCCTCCTGGGTCAGGGAGGAGAACATCAGCACCGGACGCGGACTGCGCGCCATGATCCGCCGCAAAGCGGTAATGCCGTCCATGACCGGCATCTCGATGTCCATGGTCACAAGGTCGGGCTTCAGAGTGAGCGTCTGCTCGACGGCCTCCTGTCCGTTCCCGGCCATTCCCACGACCTGTATCGTCGGATCAGCTTCGAGCATACTTTTGATCGCACGCCGGAAAAACGCCGAATCGTCGACGACCAGTACCCGTATTGCCATTCCCTAACTCCTTGCCAAGAAGCGCACCTCCCGTTCGGTGCCACCCCTTCCAACTGTGCCTACGCGGCCAGTCCGTGCGCGCGCATGATACCCGGCAAATCCAGGATCAACGCCAAATGGCCGTCACCGGTAATCGTCGCTCCAGCATAGCCCGGTACCTGTCGCAACCCCGGCCCCAGCGGCTTGATCACCACTTCCTCCTGGCCGAGCAGATCGTCGACCACATAACCGACCCGTTTGGTGCCAATATGAACCACCACAACGTGCCCCAAGCCGTCGCGCGTCCGCTCCGGCACACCCGGCGCCAGCCAGCGCCCGAGTCGCACCAGTGGCAGCGCCTTTTCCCGCACCACGATGACTTCCTTATTGTCCACCTGCTTGGTGTGATTCAGATCGAAATCGAGGATTTCACCAATCGAACTCAGCGGGATTGCGAACGGACGCCCACCGACCTTGACCATCAGCGTCGGCACGATCGCCAGCGTCAAGGGCAGGCGAATCCGGATGACGGTGCCACGGCCAGGTTCCGACTCGATCTCGATACTGCCGTTGAGCCCTGCGATACGGGTCTTGACCACATCCATGCCCACACCGCGCCCGGAGATGTCGGAAACCTGCTCCTTGGTCGAAAAGCCAGGCTGGAAAATCAGGTCGAACACTTCCGCCCGGCTCAGACGATTAGCGGACGACTCGTCCATCAGACCTTTCTCGACCGCCTTGGCCCGAAGTATGTCCGGATCCATGCCCTTGCCGTCGTCCTCGATGGCCAACAGGATATGGTCGCCCTGCTGTTCGGCAGACAGCAACAACTCTCCTGTCGTCGGCTTGCCGGCCTGGGCGCGCACGTCAGGCATCTCGATCCCGTGATCGACCGAGTTTCGTACCAGATGCACCAGCGGATCCGCCAGCGCCTCGACCAGATTCTTGTCCAATTCGGTCTCTTCGCCCCGCAGCTCCAGGTTCACTTCCTTGGCCATGTTGCGAGCCAGATCCCGCACCACTCTCGGAAAACGTCCGAAAACCTTCTTGATCGGCTGCATGCGCGTACGCATGACGGCGTTCTGCAGATCGGTCGTGACCAGCTCCAGGCTGGAAATCGCCCCTGACACCGCCTCATCGTTAGTCCGCGTACTGAGCGTGACCAGGCGATTGCGCACCAGCACCAATTCGCCGACGAGATTCATGATGTCGTCCAGGCGTTCGACGTCGACGCGTACGGTGGTCTCGGCCGGTGGCGTCTGCACCGCCTTGGGAGCAGCCGCCGGCGCGGGCCGAGATTCGGGCCGAGCCGGGGCAGACGGCTTGCTATTGTCCTGCTTCGCCTTCACCTCGGACTTGCCATCTGCCTTGGGCTTGGGCGCATCGGCAGTCTGTCCGCTGCCGCCCTGCGGCGCGGCACCGGCGCCATGCAACTGATCGAGCAGTGCCTCGAACTCATCCTCGCTAATCTCGTTGCCGCCGGAGGCGGCGGGCGTGGCCGGTTCTTCCCCTTCCGGCTGACCGCTATGTTTGCCCTCGCCGTGCAACTGATCCAGCAGAGCCTCAAATTCCGCATCGGTAATCTCGTCCGACTGCGCACCGGACTGGTCGGCTTCAGACTCCTGAGACGCTGACGCCACCTCCGGCTCCGCAGATGCCTCGAGCATGGCTTCGAATTCCGCGTCGGCTTCATCGACAGCAGCCGGCGGCGGCGCGACTTCCACCTGCTCGCCCGCGGCCAGTGCGGTCAGGCGCGACATTAGCGCCTCGTCAGCGGGGTCTGGCTCGCTACCGGCCCGCAGGGTGGTGAACATCACATTCAGAGCATCCACCACCGCCAGAATGACGTCCATCAACCCGGCATCGACCTGGCGTTCGCCCTGGCGCAGCTGGTTGAAAACGTCCTCGGCGTGATGACAGACATCAACCAACGGGTGCAGCCCGAGGAAGCCAGCACCACCCTTGATGGTATGAAAGCCTCGGAATATGGCGTTCAGCAGGTCGGAATCAGCGGGATCGCGCTCGAGATCCAACAACTGGCCGCCGAGGCCATCCAGGATTTCACCGGCTTCGATCAAAAAATCCTGCAGCAGTTCGTCGTCCGCCCCGATACTCATGTATTTCCCCTTGCCATACCGCAACGCCTGCCAACCAAAGCGCCGCCGTTGTCGATGAAATCAACGTTCACAGCTAAGCCGCGGGCACGGATACGCCAATCGTTCTTCAGAATCAGAAACCGAGACTGGACAACAGATCGTCGACTTCATCCTGACCGTGTACGACGTCAGCCTTGTCCACGCCCGGCACGGCCGGTCCGTAACCATGGCTGTCATTCTTGTTTTCGGCCGCAGTCGGGATTTCTTCAGTCGTACGGGCCATGCGCTCGCCGGCGACCCGCACCAGACCGACCAGTCCCTCTTCGACTTCCTGCACCAGATCGATGACACGGCGGATCACCTGGCCGGTCAGATCCTGAAAATCCTGCGCCATCATGACCTCGGAAAGCTGCGCGGAAACGGCGACGCTCTCTTCCTTCGCGCACCCCAGGAACTCGCTCAATTCGCGGCTGAGTTCACGGAATTCCTGCACATCCAGTTCGCGGCTGCGAAAACGCTCCCAGCTCTGCGCAAGTTCACCCGAACGGTCGCTGATACGGCTCAGGCGGGGCATGCTGTCCTCGATCGCATTCAGCGTCCGGTTCGCGGCCTGTTCGGTCATGGTGACCACGTAACTGAGCCTCTCCTTGGCGTCGGGGATATCGGTTTCGGTGATTTCGCTCAGACGCGAATCCATGCGAAAACTGTTCAGCGCTTCGTGCAGCTGGCGCGTCAGGCGTCCCAACTCATTGAACAGGCTTCGCTCGTGCTGGGCGCCCAGCGTGTCCAGCAGCGTTGCCACTTCGCTTTCATCGCCGCTCTCCAGCGCGCTCACCAGATTGCGCGCCACCTGCAGGCGGTCGTCCGTACTTTCCGACTGATTGTTTTCCTGATCGCTCACGACATCACCCTTCCAGACGCTCGAAGATTTTTTCAATTTTTTCCTTCAGCGTCTCCGCCGAAAAAGGCTTGACCACATAGCCGTTGACACCGGCCTGCGCCGCCTCGACGATCTGGTCCCGGCGCGCCTCCGCCGTGACCATGAGCACCGGTAGCGAGGCGAGCTTCGGGTCGGCCCGCACAGCCCTGAGAAGCTCGATGCCCGGCATCTTCGGCATATTCCAGTCGGTGATGAGGAAATCGTATTTGCCGGTCTGCAGCATCGGCAACGCACTGGTGCCGTCATCCGCCTCTGCGGCGTTGTTGAAGCCCAGTTCGCGCAGGAGATTCTTGATGATGCGACGCATCGTCGAAAAATCATCCACGACGAGAATCTGCATGTCCTTGTTCACAAACACACCTCATTGTTTTGATTCATGTTTCGGACGTTGCTTGGCGCCCAACAGGCCGGAATCCGATCACGCTAACACGCTGTAGACGCAGCGCTAGCCCCGCCAGTCGACCATCCTCGCTCGCAATCGCACCAATGCCTGACTGTGGATCTGCGATACCCGCGATTCGGTCACGCCCAAGACCTCACCGATCTCGCGCAAATTCAGCTCGTCGTCGTAGTACAACGACAGCACTAACGCCTCACGCTCCGGCAAACCGGCAATTGTACTCGCCAATGCCTCTCGAAAGTCATCATCCGCCAGCGCCTCATACGGATTATGTCCGCCGCCAGGCAATGTCGCGTCGCGACTTTCGCTTTCACTCTCGCCCAGCGAGTCATTAAAACTGAACACCTGATGGCTTGACGCATCGCGTGCCCATTGATGGTATTCATTCAGGTCGACACCCAGTTCCTCCGCGATCTCGGCATCGCGCGCCGCACGGCCGACACGATTCTCCACTGCACGCACGGCAGCAGACAACTCGCGCGCCTTGCGGTGCACGGAGCGCGGCGCCCAATCGCTGCGCCGCACTTCGTCCAGCATGGCGCCGCGTACTCGGATGCCGGCATAAGTCTCGAAGCTAGCTCCCTGATCCGACTGGTAGTTACGGGCCGCTTCGATCAACCCCACGATCCCCGATTGCACCAGATCGTCGACCTGCACATTGGCGGGCAAGCGGTGGATCAGGTGATAAGCGATACGCTTGACCAGCGGAACGTGTTGCGCCACCAGCCGATCGACATCCTGCGTATCACTCACCGCATACATGCTCAATCGCCCCACAGTGCTTCGACTGCCGATGGCGCGTTCAGCAAACGCTCGACAAAAAACTCCAAATGCCCCCGTGTGCCGCTCTGTACAGGCCAGTTATCGGCACGCAGAGCCAAATTCTTGAATGCGCGGCCGGAAGGGCTGCCCGGGTACATTTCCACCACCGCGCCCTGACGCTGCACGGCCTGACGCAACATCGGATCTTCCGGGACCGCCCCTATGTAGTGCAGGGTCACGTCCAAAAAACGACCGCACACAGCCGCCATCTTGCGGTAGAGGACATTGCCTTCCTGTCCGTCGCGCACCCGGTTGGCCAGGATATGGAAACGCCCGATGCCGTGTTCGCGACTGAGCACCTTGATCAGCGCATAGGCGTCGGTCATCGAAGCCGGCTCGTCGCAGACTACGACGATGACCTCCTGTGCTGCGCGGCTGAAACTGATCACCTCGTCGGAAATACCCGCCGGGGTATCGACCACCAGTACGTCCAGCGGCACGCTCAACTCACTGAAGGCTCGGATCAATCCGGCATGCTCGGCCTGCGAGAGACCGGCCATGCGCGACACGCCCGATGCCCCCGGCACCACCTGAATCCCCCGCGGCCCCGACACCAGGATTTCGTCCAGAGTGCACTCGCCGCTGATGACGTGCGACAGATTGGCGGTGGTCTGCAGACCGAGCACCACGTCCACATTGGCCAGCCCCAGATCCGCATCCATCAACATGACCTGGCGGCCGAGACCGGCCAATGCGGTGGCCAGATTCACCGAAACGTTCGTCTTGCCCACGCCGCCCTTGCCACTGGTCACGGCGAGTACCCGCACCGGTTGCGACTCCCGCACCCGCTGCAGGCCCTGAGCCTGATCTTCGGCCTTATCCGGCATAAGCATGCTTCGAACTCCTGTCATTGCCTCGTGCACCGACCATGCTCCAGTCTTCGCTGCGGCGGCGTTTGGCCAGTTCCACAGCCTGCCCCAGCAGTCGCTGCAGCCGCGCCGGCTCGAGGTCCTCCGCGATGCGCTGCCCAGTACCAAGATAGCTCAAACGCAGGCCTCCATATCCGATCAACGCCGAAAACGGCTCTCCCAGGCTCTCCGCCTCGTCCAGCTTGGTCAAGACGACGCCACTCAACGGCGCCTGCCCGAAACGCCGCAGCGTCTCACCCAAGGCGCCGCGCGCCATATTCGCGGCCAGCACCATGTACAGACGCACTTCGGGCACATCAGCCAACGCCTGCAACTGTTCCTGTAGATGTTCGTCCCGAGGTGACATTCCAGGAGTATCGATCAATATCAGACGCTTGTCGTTGAGACCTGGCAGAAGGCGGCGCAGTTCCTCGGCGCATTCGGCCTGATAAACCGGGACGCCGAGCAACTGGCCCAGCGTCGTCAGCTGGGCATGTGCGCCGATGCGGTACCCGTCGGTACTCACCAGGGCCACATGACCGCGTCCATGGCGGATGATGTAGCGCGCAGCCAGCTTGGCCAGGGTGGTCGTCTTGCCGACGCCCGTGGGCCCGAGCAAGGCGATAACGCCACCATCCTGCACAATCTCATCGTTGCCTAGATGCAGGCGGTCGGCCAGCGTCGCCAGCGCATCGCGCCATGCATGTCGAAAGTCATCCGTGGGTGGACCGGCTTCTGCGATGGCCCGTGCCAGATCGGCATCCATCCCCATGCGCTCGAGTTGACGCACCACCTCGGCCTGGCGCGGGCGCTCACGCGCGAACTCACTCCAGGCGATGCGCGCCAGCTGTCCTTCCAGCAGATCGCGCATCGATGCCAGCTCGCGCCGTAACGCGCTCACCGTCGCGCTGTCGTCCTCCTCGGCACTTGGCTTCGCAACCTTCGCCGGCTGCTCCGTCCGCGGCCAGGGTGCATCCTCGCGCAGGCTTGCGGCAACCGCAGGGGTAGCGGCTTTGGGTGCGGCAGCCGGCAAAGCCGCGGCTGCCCGCGGGGCCGGCTCGCTGCGCCGCGTCATGTCCGCGACCAACTCGGCGTCGAAATCGACTGCCGCCATCAACTCGATGCCGCCGTCGACCTGACGGCTGGAAAGTATCACCGCATCGGCGCCCAGCGAATCGCGCACCAAGCGAATCGCCTGACGCATGTCCTGAGCCATAAAGCGTTTGATCTTCATTCGAACCCCTCAAACCCTTCCCCAAGGAAGGCCTCAGACAAGGCCTTCCTCATGCCGCGCGGCCCGGCGAGGTACCGCCGGACTCTCCGCCAACGGTGGCCACGATGCGCAGGCGCTTGTTGTCCGGAATTTCCGTGAACGCCAGCACGTGCAGACCGCGAACCGCGGAACGCAGCCAGCGCGCCAACCAAGGCCTCAGATCCGGAGAAACAACCAGTACCGCAGGCTCTCCAGCCAACTCCTGACGCTGCGCCGCCTCGCCGACCGCCTGCTGCAAACGTTCGGCCAGACCCGGCTCCAGCGCCAATCCGCCGCCACTCTGCACTGACTTTTGCAACATCTGTTCCAGCGTGGGATCCAACGTCATCAAATTCAGTTCGTCCGCCATGCCGTAGATATGCTGGATGATCGTACGGCTCAGCGAGGCCCGTACGCTGGAACTCAAAACGTCGGGGTCTTGACTCTTTCCGGCCTGGGCCGCCAAGGATTCGGCGATCGTGCGCAGGTCCCTGATCGGAATGCCCTCGGCCAGCAGATTCTGCAACACCTTGAGCACCACGCCGAGCGGCAGCGGTTTCGGGGTCAGGTTCTCGACCAGCTTGGGTGCACTCCTGCCAAGCATGTCCAACAGATGCTGGACCTCTTCGTGACCCAGCAACTCGTGCGCATGGGCCTGCAGGATCTGGCTCAGGTGCGTGGCGATCACGGTGGCCGCATCGACCACGGTATAGCCCAGAGTCTGAGCCTGGTCGCGGTTGCCGGGCTCGATCCACACCGCCTCCAGACCGAAACTGGGATCACGCGTGGCGAGCCCGTCCAACTGCCCGAACACCGACCCCGGATTGATCGCCAGCTCGCGGTCGGGATACACCTCGGCCTCGCCGACGGGCACGCCGTTGAGGCTGATGCGGTAGGCATTGGGGGTAAGTTCGAGATTATCCCGGATGTGCACGGGGTGCACGAGGAAGCCCAGCTCCTGCGAGAGCTTGCGCCGCACGCCCTTGATGCGCGTCATCAACACTCCGCCCTGACTTTTGTCTACCAGCGGAATCAGGCGGTAGCCAACCTCCAGACCAACGATATCGACCGGTGCAACGTCGTCCCATGACAGCTCGCGCTGCTGCGGCTCGACCGGCCCCTCGGGCGGTTCCGCGGCGGCCGCCTCGGCCTGCTGGCGTCCGCGCATGATCATGAAGCCGCCGACGGCGAGAATGGAGGCCAGCCCCAGGAACACGACGTTCGGCATACCCGGCACCATGCCGAGCAGGCCGAGTACGCCCGCCGTGATGAACAGCGCACGCGGAGAGCCGAACAGCTGCGTGACCACCTGCTCGCCCATATCCTGCGCCGAGGACACGCGGGTGACGATGATTGCCGTGGCGGTCGCCAGCAGCAGCGACGGAATCTGCGCGACGAGTCCGTCGCCGATGGTCAGCAGAACGTAGTTGTGGGTGGCCTGCGAAAGGCTCATGGCGTGCTGCACCATGCCGATCACCAAACCGCCGATGATGTTGACGAATAGGATGATGATGCCGGCCACGGCGTCGCCGCGCACGAACTTGCTGGCGCCGTCCATGGAGCCGTAGAAATCCGCCTCGCGGCCGATATCCTCGCGCCGTACCCGGGCCTCGTCCTGGGTAATGATGCCGGCGTTGAGATCCGCATCGATCGCCATCTGCTTACCGGGCATCGCATCCAGGGTGAAGCGGGCGCTCACTTCCGACACACGGCCCGCACCCTTGGTGACGACCACGAAATTGATCACCACCAGGATGATGAACACCACCAGACCGACGGCGTAGTTGCCGCCGACGACGAAGTTGCCGAAAGCCTCGATCACGCGCCCGGCGGCGCCGGTGCCGGTGTAGCCGTTGAGCAGCACCACGCGCGTGGAGGCGACGTTGAGCGCCAGGCGCAGCAGCGTGGCGATCAGCAGAACCGTGGGGAAGATAGCGAAATCCAGCGGACGCCGCGCGTACACGGTCATCAGCACGACGACCATCGACAGCGCAATATTGAAGGTGAACAGCACGTCCAGCGCAAACGGCGGCAACGGCAGCGTGATCATCGCCAGCATGGCGAGCAACACCACCGGCACGCCCAGGCCGAATGCGGCCAGGCTGCGCACGTTGCCCATCACTCCGGTCGCCTGCTCCGCCATCACTCACGCTCCTCTGCACCGGGCACGGCGTATTCCTGCGGAATCGGCAGCTCCAGTTCCGCCCCGGCCTCCGCGACCCCGGCCTTGAGCTGGTAGACGTAGGCCAACAGTTGCGCCACGGCCACGTACAAAGCCGCCGGGATCTCCTCGCCAAGCCGGGTGTGGGTATACAGCGCACGCGCCAGAGGCGGCGCGGAATGCACCGGCACGTCGTTCTCCTGTGCCAGCTCGCGAATGCGCGCCGCGACCAGTTCGGTGCCCTTGGCCACGACCTTGGGCGCACCCGCGCCATCCTCGTCGTAGCGCAGGGCCACGGCGAAGTGCGTCGGGTTGGTCACCACCACGTCCGCCCGCGGCACCTCCTCCATCATGCGGCGGCGGGCAATCTCTCGCTGCAGTGCGCGCTGGCGTCCCTTGATCTCGGGCTGGCCTTCGGTCTCCTTGCTTTCGTCACGCACTTCCTGGCGGGTCATGCGCAGCTGTTTGGCGTGCTGCCAGAGCTGGAACGGCGCATCCACCGAGGCAATCAGCACCAGCGTCGCCGACAGCAACAGAAATCCCCAGCCGATCATCGAACCGGCATGCACCATGGCCGGCAGCAGGTTCTGACTGCCCAACCCCACCAACTTCGGCGCGTCGTACCAGAGCAGCATCACCGCCACGCTGGCCACCAGCAGGAACTTGACCAACGCCTTGGCCAGCTCCATCAGGCCGTTGACCGAGAACACCCTGCCCAGACCCTTGACCGGATCCAGGCGATCCCAACGGAAACTCAGGGCCTGGGCGCTGAAATTCAGTCCGCCCAAAACCACCGAGGCGATCAGGGCCGCCAGCACCAGCAACAGCAGCATCGGCGTCAACAGCCACAAGGCCTGCCGAATGGTGCCGACCATGACCGGGTACATCATTGCTGGATCGGTGACCAGGCTGCGATTCAGAACGAGACCGTTGCGCACCAGATCGTACAAACCCTGGCCGAGGCTTGGTCCGAGCGTCAGCAGGCCACCGGATGCCGCCAGCAACACGGCCATGGTGTTCAACTCGCGCGAACGCGGAACCTGCCCCTTCTCACGCGCCTCGCGCAGGCGTTTGGGGGTTGCCTGTTCAGTGCGTTCCTGGAAATCGTCGCCGGCGGCCACGTCCTACCCTCCGAGTACGCCGCGCATCAGCATGAACGACTGATGGAGCAGGCCGGAAAAGCGCGGCGCCAAAGTCGGCAGACTGAACAGGATCAGCACGAAACCCAGCATCAGGGTCATCGGGAAACCCACCGCGAAGATATTGAGCTGCGGAGCGGCACGCGTGATGACGCCGAAAGCCACATTGACCAGCATCAGTGAAGCCACCGCCGGCAGCGCCACCAGAATCGCCGCCGCATACATCGTTCCACCCCAGCGCACGATCTGCCACAGCGCGTCACTGCTCAGCATGAGCGGCCCGACCGGCAGCAGATGAAAACTGCGCACCAGCATATCGATAAACAGCAGATGCCCGTTCAGAGCCAGGAACAGCAGCGTGGAGAGGATCACGTACAACTGGCTGACCACCGGCACCTGCACCCCGTTCTGGGCATCTATCAACGTGGCAAAGCCCAACCCCATGCTCAGCGCGACCGCCTGACCGGCCAGCACCATTGCGCTGAACACCATCTGCAGAATGAAGCCCATCGCCACGCCGATCAAAACCTGCGAGGCAGTCACCAACCCACCTTCAACGCTGACCGGATCGACTGCCGGCACGGCGGGCAGGAACGGCTGCAACGCCCAGGCCAGCACCAGCGACAGCGCAAGACGCACGCTGACCGGCACCGTGCCGGCACCGAACACCGGCGCGGCGACCAGCATCGCACCGATACGCACGAACGGCCAGATCACGCCTCCGACCCAGGCCGCGACTTGAGTGGTCGACAGCGTAAGCACCGGCCTATCCGATCAGCCCCGGGATGCTGGTGAACAGCGCATGGGTATAGTCCACTGCAACGTTCAGCATCCAGTGCCCGAGAAACACCAGCGCCAGAGCCATCGCGATCAGCTTGGGGATGAAGCTCAGCGTCATCTCCTGGATCTGCGTGGCAGCCTGCAGCATGCCGATCAGCACGCCCACCGTGAGCGCCGTCAGCAGCAGCGGGGCGGACAGCAGCATGGTGACCTTCATGGCTTCCTGACCGACCGCAACAATGGTGTCCGAAGTCATCATCGGCATATCCTCAGTGATAGAAACTCGACGCCAGCGTGCCCATGATCAGCGTCCAACCGTCGACCAACACGAACAGCATCAGCTTGAACGGCAGCGAGATGATCATCGGCGAGAGCATCACCATGCCCATCGACATCAGCACGCTGGCCACCACCAGATCGATGACCAGAAACGGAATCAGAATCAGGAAGCCGATCTGGAAGGCGGTCTTGAGTTCGCTGGTCACGAAAGCCGGCACCAGCAGCGAGAACGGTACGTCCTGCGGGGTCTTGAACTTGCCGTGGCCGGAGATGCGCGCGAACAGTGCCAGATCCGACTGCCGCGTCTGGTGCAACATGAACGTCTTGAACGGCTTGGCGGCCGTCTCGATGGCCGTCTGCGCCTGCATCTGACCCGCCATGTAGGGCTTGATCCCAGTGTTGTAGGCCTGGGTGAAGACTGGCGACATGATGAAAAAGGTCAGAAACAGCGCCATACCGATCAGAATCTGGTTGGAAGGCGTCTGCGCCGTACCCAGCCCCTGACGCAGGATCGCCAGCACTACGATGATGCGAGTGAACGAGGTCATCATGATCAGCGCGGCCGGCAAGAAACTGAGCAGCGTCATCACCGTCAGCACCTGCAGGCTGACGGAATAGGTCTGCGCGCCGCCGGCGGCCGGCGTCACGGTCACCAGCGGCAACGTGCCGGGAGCAGCTCCCGCCACTGCCGGGAGCGCCACGAGAAACAGCGGAAACAGCCAGCGCAGCGCCTTCATTGCGGCCGCCTCCGTTGCATTGCCGCGGCCAGCCGCTTGCGGAAGCTCTCGTCGTTCTCCGGCTCAACCGACTTGGTTTCGAGGGGATGCTCCAACACGTGCAGGCGCGATACCCGCCCCGGCGCCACGCCCAGCAGAATCTGCTCATCGCCCACCTGCACCAGCACCACCCGCTCGCGCGAACCCAGCGGCAGACCGGCGAGAATGCGCATACGTCCCTGCACACCACCCTGGATGCGGTTCATGCGGTGCAGCATCCAGGCCAAGGCAAAGATCATTCCGACCACCACGAGCAACCCGAACACGAACTGTCCCAGCGAGGCCAAACTGAACGGATCTCCAACCTGCGGCGCAGCCGCCTGCGCGGCAGAGCCCACCACCTGTCCCGCGAACACGTCCGCAGGCCACGCCAACAGCAGCGCCAGCATCCATCGTGTCGACAACTTCATCGCCACTCTCATTTCAGCTTGCGGACCCGCTCGGCCGGGCTGATCACATCGGTCAGGCGGATGCCGTACTTCTCGTTGACCACCACCACCTCGCCATGCGCGATCAAGGTACCGTTGACCAGCACATCCAGCGGCTCGCCGGCCAGACGGTCCAATTCGACCACCGAGCCCTGGTTCAGGCGCAGCAGATTGCGGATCGGCAGGCGCGTGCGGCCGATTTCCATCGAAACCGTAACCGGAATATCTAGAATGACGTCCAGCGTACCTTCGCCACTCAAATCCAGACCAGCTCCGCCGCCCTCGCTCGCAGCCACATTCTCAAGCTTGCCGAACGACGCCTTCTCATAGGCATCCTCGGGTTTACCCGCCTCCTCGGAATTACCCACCTCCTCGGCAGCCTGCTGTCCGGCCTCGGCCTGCTCGGTTTCGGCCTGCTCAGTCTCGGCTTGCTCGGCAAGCGCTTCGGCCCAGGCATCTTCGGCCGCCTGGTCTTCGGGATCTTTGGGGTCTGCGCTCATGGGTCAACCTCCCGGACAATCAATAGTCGCGCTTGATGTGTTCGACGATCTGCACCGCGTTCTGACCGCGATGCACACCGAAACGGCCGCGCATGACCGACATGTCTTCCGCGCGCAGCAACATGTTGTCGGGCATGTCGAAGGGAATGATGTCGCCGGACTTCAAGCGCATCACCTCCGCCAGCGTCAGCTCGGTTTCAGCCAATACGCCGACGACCTCCACCGGCGCCTCCGATATCTCCTCGCGCAAGCTGCGCAGCCAGCGCTCGTCGATCTCGGTGCGGTCGCTCTGAATGCCGGCATCGAGCACATCGCGAATCGGCTCGATCATCGAATAAGGCATGGTGATGTGCAGATCCCCCCCGCCGCCTTCCAACTCTATGTGGTAAGTCGACACCACCACCACCTCGGTCGGGCTGACGATGTTGGCGAACTGCGGATTCACTTCCGAGTTGATGTACTCGAAACTCAGATCCATAACCGGCGCCCAGGCTTCCTTGATGTCCTCGAACGCCTTGTCCAGCAACAGACTCACTACGCGCATCTCGGTGGGGGTAAAGTCGCGGCCCTCGATCTTGGCGCGGAAGCGGCCATCACCGCCGAAGAAGTTGTCTACCAGGATAAACACCAACTGCGGATCGACCACGAACAGGGCCGTACCGCGCAGGGGCCGGATTCGCACCAGATTCAGGCTGGTCGGCACGAACAGGCTACGTACATACTCGGAGAACTTGAGCACCCGAATGTTCTTGACGCCGATCTCGGCAGCAAAGCGCAGCATGTTGAACAGACTGATACGCAGATGTCTGGCGAACCTTTCGTTGATCATCTCCAAGGTGGGCATGCGCCCACGTACGATCCGTTCCTGACTAGCCAGATCATAGGAACGAGCCCCTTCGGACGGAATTTCCTCCTCGGAGGTATCGACATCTCCGCTGTCGACGCCATGCAGCAGGGCGTCGATTTCTTCCTGGGAAAGGACTTCGTTGTTCGCCATACCAGGCCTACTGCATCACGAGATTAGTGAAATAGACTTGCTCGATCTCACCATGGGCGCCGGCTTCCTTGAGCACCTTGTTGATGCTACCGAGCACTTCCTTACGCAGCTTCTCCTTGCCCTGTGCCGTGCTGATATCCTCGTAGCTCTGGCCGCTCAGCAGAATGATCAGGCGATTGCGAATCGCCGGCATGTTCGTCTTGACCTCTTCGATCACTTTCGGCTCGCGTGCCATCACGTCGATCGCCACTTGCAGATAGCGTGCCTTGGTCGGGTTCTGGAAGTTGACCACCATCGCCGGTGTGATCGAGAAATAGATCGGCGGATGTTTGGCCTCGGTCGCATGAGCCGTATCGGCTCCGGCTCCACCTTTCTTCGAGAACACGCCCGTGAAGAACAGGGTTGCGCCTATACCAGCCACCAACAACAGCACGACGACGACCGCGATGATGATGATCTTTTTGAGCTTGGAACCGCCTTTCTGCGGCTGTTCATCCGCCATGATGTTCTCCTGATTGTTATTCCATAGCCTGAGGCCAGAATATGCGATACGCCGCCCGACAGCATAAGCAAGGGGCGGGCCAAAAACAAAAAATACAACAAAAACAAATTTATACAAAACAAAAAGGGGAGCGCCGCTCCCCTTTCGACGAATCGGCGTCGAAAATCCGACGCCGAATTCTATCCTCTCGACTATTACACCTTGAACTGTCCGACCAGGCCCTGCAGCTGCGCCGCCAGGCGCGCCAGCTCCTCGCTCGCCGCCGCCGTCTGCTGCGAGGCACCCGCCGTCTGCTGCGTCGAAGCGCTGATGCTCGTCACATTCCGGTTGATCTCCTCAGCCACCGCCGTCTGCTCTTCAGCCGCCGTCGCAATCAGCGCATTCATGTCGTTGATCTGGCCCACCGAACGCGTGATCGATTCCAGCGACTGGCCCGCTCCGCGCGCCTGCTCCACACCCGAGCGCGCTCGCTCGCGGCTCGTCTGCATCACGCCCACCGCGTTCTTCGCCCCGCCCTGCAGCCGCTCAATCATACCGCGGATCTCTTCGGTCGAGTCCTGCGTGCGACGCGCCAGCGTGCGCACCTCGTCCGCCACCACCGCAAAGCCCCGACCCTGCTCGCCCGCTCGCGCCGCTTCGATCGCCGCGTTGAGCGCCAGCAGGTTGGTCTGCTCGGAAATCTCCTCGCTGGTCGCCGACAGCTCCTCGGCCGCCGCCGACAACTGCGACGTCGAACCCGCCACCTGACCCACCAGACGCTGGATCCGTTCCACAAAACGGTTGAAAGCGCCGGACAGATGATCCAGCTCATCGTCACGATCGCTCAGTTCCATACGCCGCGTCAGGTCGCCCTCGCCCTGGGCGATCTCGTCCATCATTCTCACCACCCGCCGTATCCGGCGAATCAAGCCGACGATGGCCAGACCGGTCAGACCACCGCCGACCAACATCGAGAACATCAGCAACACTGTGCTCCACCAGGCGGCCTGGGTCAGCATCCTCTGTACCTGCACCTTCTGCCCACTTTCAACGCTTAGAGTCAACTTATCCGCCTTCTGCAACAGAACACGGATCTGCGTCCAAACGGGATGAGACTGATGGCTCAGGATCTGGCGCGCCTTGACGAAGTCATTGGCCTGCAGGCGTTGGATGATTTCCTGACGCTGCGTCCGATTCTGCTTCCACAACCCGGCGACCTGTTCGATCGTCTTGTGCAATTCGCTATCCTTGGGCGACCGCTCCAGAGCGATCTTCAGCGACTCGTCGAAACGCCGCATCGAACCCTCTGCAACCTTGACCCACCGCGGAGGCGTCAGTGGATCGATCATCTTGTTGCGGATGGCAATACCCGACAACAATCCTTCGCTGCTCATGCTTTGCACCGCATGCTCCAGCGGTAGGTCGATATCGACCACGTTATCGAACATCTTGCGCGTCTTGATTTCGAACGACAGCGTGACCACCACCGCCGCTAGCACCAGCAACATCGCAAGTCCAGCCGCACCCAACAGGCGGCCCTTGATCGTATGCGGGATCAAAAACATCGACATACCCCTCTCGCTCGTAACGTAAACCTGTTGTTTTCTGATGAAACGGCGGCACGGAGCATTCCGCACCTCACTGAGTTTATGTCGGTACGCCGAAAGAAATATTTAGGGAAGCGCCGGCCGAACGGCTGCGAGGCCGGACGTTCTCCTTGCGCGGTGCCCGCTCACTCTCGTCTGTCGAGTCAAGATGTCTCCCGCCACACTTTAGTATACTTGGCGATCCACCACACCCGCCCACACCTCAGCGTATGCCGGGTGACCTAGCGGGACAGGGCACTAGACGTAAGTATCAATCATGCCGTTCGACAGCCCATACCAGCGCACCAGGGGACTGGACAACTCGGACGATGGCTCTACTCCGTCAATCGGAGTGAAACCGGACCATGCGGCCTGCGACGTCCACTGCTGCGACATCTGCTGCTGCCCCTGTCCGGATTGACCGGACCAGCCTCCGGCCTGTTGCTGAACATTGACGCTGACCTGCTGGCCACCCTGTCCCAGCATTTCGCGCAAGCGCGGCAGCGCCGCTTCCAAAGCATCCCTGACCGCCGCGTGCTGAGTCTGGAATAACACTTCCGTGTGATGACCATCGACCTTGACATGCACCAACATGGGCCCGAGTTCGCGGGGATGCAGCTGCAATTGCGCCGCATGATTGCCGGCACTACCGGTCATCCAGGAAACGCGTTCGCCTAGCGCGTTCGCGAACCCGGGGTCCGCCAGCGTCAACGGTGCCTGAGCCGAGGCCGTCTGCTGTTGCGTCTGAGTATTCCCAACCGTCCCGGCGCCACCGGCACCGGCACCGGCGTGCGCAGTCAGAGCGGCGGTTATCGAAGCGTTCGTGGATACGACCGTGGGCTCTCCGGCTTTGCCGCCGGCAGCCTGCGTCAACGCCGTCAGCCATGCCTTGAGTTCACCCGCATCCGACGAAGAACCTTTCTGACCGCTCAGCAACTGCATCATGTCCCGCAGTTGCGCCAACGATGTCTTGGCCCACTCACCGCCCGCCGCATCGGTAGCAGACTTGGCCGCATCACCTGTGCCTGCATGGGCAGGAGCGGCAGCCTGGATCTGCTGCAGCAGCGGCAACAGCAAAGCGGTCAGCGGCAAATCCTTGCCGTCGGAGGATTGCTTCCGCGTGGAATCCGTCAGGGACGTCTTCTGATCCTTGCCGGCCTGGCCTGCGGAGATCTGTACTCCGTCCTGCGCCAGAACCTGCAACATGCGCAACGCTTTGGCAAAACCGCTGTCGCTACCCTGCGCGGCGGAATCGCCTGTTCCCGCCGTGCCTGGCGACGCAGCGGGTTTCGCATCGACGTGCGAGGGCATCTGCAACTGAGGGGAAGGACTGTTCAATTTCTTAGCTCTTCCATGTTGATCGGGGCCGGCTTCCTCGAAAATCTCCGGTACATCATTGGATGCAGGTTTGTAATTAGCTAAAGCAGGATCCGAGCCAACCTCACGTCATCGGCCATGCTCGACACAAATGTGACTAGGCCTTAGGATTTCGGCTGCGTCCGTATGAGATTGAATTCATCCAACTGGTGCTGTTCCCGCCGCTCGGCAGCCGCCACCTCGTCCTTCCGGCACTGCTCGATTACCTTGCTCAAGGCGGCATGACGCGCATACTTGGTCTGCCAGTGTGTACGCGCCTGCGATACTCCGTGCTCAGCCTCGGCAACCGCGGCACGCTGCTGCTCGATCGCCTCACCCAGCTTGCCCATGAACAGACGATAACTCTGCAATTCACTGAGATTGACCGCACCCTGTTGCATACAGGCTGCGTAATCGCGCTCCCAGGCCAGCAATTCGCCGAGACGCTGCTGCGCCTCCTCCACACGGCCGACATTCTCGCCCAGCTGCGCCGCAGCCTTGCGCTCGTCCTGCGCGGCCAGATCCTGGACGGGTTTCAGGCGCCTCATGCGATTCATCACAGTTCCTGATTCCTAAGGTAATCGGCAAGCCCCCTAAGATTCTCCCCAGCCTGAGCCGGCGCCTGTTCCACGGCATGTCCGGCCGGCGCGAACAGCGTCCCCAGATCGTTCACGCTGTGCGCAAAATCAACTGCCTCATGCATATCCTGCCGCAGATAACGCTCCAATGCCGGGTACACGGCAATTGCTTCGTCCACCAGCGGATCGCTGCCCGCCTGATAGGCCCCTACATTGATCAAATCGCGGTGCTGCGAATAAGCCGAATAGACCTGCTTGAAACGCCGCGCCGTCGCCAACTGCCGGTCATCGACCACATCGTGCATCACGCGGGAAAT
The DNA here is from genome assembly GCF_037381185.1 of Acidihalobacter sp. NCBI lineage: Bacteria > Pseudomonadati > Pseudomonadota > Gammaproteobacteria > Chromatiales > Ectothiorhodospiraceae > Acidihalobacter > Acidihalobacter sp. The sequence goes on along the minus strand of NZ_JARRQY010000010.1, from coordinate 76,215 downwards.
CGAAGCCTCGACGTCAATGGCCGGATAGCGTCCGCCTTCGGCAATCGAGCGCGACAGCACCACATGACCGTCGAGGATGGCACGTGCGGCATCCGCAATCGGATCGTTCTGATCGTCGCCCTCGGCAAGCACGGTATAGAACGCCGTAATCGATCCGCTGTCGTGCTCCCCGTTGCCCGCTCGCTCCACCAACTGCGGGAGCTTGGCGAATACCGAAGGAGTATAGCCCTTGGTCGCCGGCGGCTCGCCGATCGCCAGGGAGATCTCGCGCTGCGCCTGTGCGAAGCGCGTCAACGAATCGATCAACAGCAGAACTTTCAATCCCTGACTACGGAAATACTCCGCAATAGCCGTAGCGTACCAGGCACCGTGCAAACGCATGAGCGGCGGCGCATCGGCCGGCGAGGCAACGACGACGGCACGCGCCATCCCCTCCTCGCCCAGGTTGTTCTGCACGAACTCCTTGACCTCCCGACCGCGCTCGCCGATCAGCCCGACCACCGTGATGTCAGCTTCGGTATAGCGAGTCATCATCCCCAACAACACGCTCTTGCCCACGCCGCTGCCGGCGAACAGCCCCATGCGTTGCCCGCGCCCGACGCTCAACAGGCCGTTGATAGCGCGGACCCCGACATCCAGGGGCTCCCGTATCGGCGCCCGTGCCAGCGGATTGATCGGTGCTCCGGTCAGATCGATGCTATCGTACAGGAACAGGCGGCCCTTGCCGTCAAGGGGGTGCCCGGAGCCATCCAGCACCCGCCCGAGCATTTCGGGGCCGACGGGAACACGGTGCGAAGTGCCAACCGGCAGCACGCGCGCATTCGGCGTCAGACCGCGGATATCGCCTACCGGCATAAGGAACGTGCGTTCGCCCGCGAACCCGACGACTTCGGCCTCGATGTGTCCTGCGCCATTGACGATTTCGCAGCGACCACCGACAGGCACCTCCAGCCCCACTGCCTCCAGCGTCAATCCGACCATACGCGTCACGCGCCCTTCGGCGACCAGACTGCGTGCGGAATCCGTCCGCTCGCGAGCGCGCCCGAGTTCGTGCGCCCAGCGCTGTTGGCGCGCCGAAATACGTTCGGACATGAGCTGACTCATGCGCTGCTACCCCCACGCATATCTCCCAGCGCCGCCGAGATGGTCTGGTTCAGGCGACGCTCGACCGTGGCATCCACCCGGCTCACATCCGACTGAACCCGACAGCCCCCTCGTTCGAGGGAGGGATCCTCCACCACACGCCAGGCGCGCTCGCCCTCGCCTTCGGGCATCAGCTCGCGGACCAGCGCGGCATCCTGAGGATGCAGTTCGACCCTCACATTGGCGGACTGCGACGGCAGCACGGCAAGCGCCTCGCGGACCACGCGAACGATCTCGTCGGGCACGGCGTGCAACTCGCGCCGAACAATCTGGCGCGATACCGCCGCCACCAACGCCATCAGCTCGTCCACCACCTGGTGATCCAGCTCTGCCAACGGGCGCGCCAGGCCATCGAGCAATGCAGCACATTCCTGAGTTTTTTGAGCAATTTCCTGCGCTCCGGCGGCAAGCCCCTCCTCGCGTCCCTGCCGAAAGCCCTCCTGACGTGCGGACTCCTGTACCTCCTCGAGCTGCTCAGCGGTCATCGGCCGCAACAACTCGGCATGGTTATCGTCCTCTCCGACGTCGTAGTCCCGAACCTGTTCGACAGATGCGTATTCCGAGCCCTTTTCCATCGACGGGGCCCGCCACAGCGATACATCTTCGGCCGTTTGTTCGGACAGAATTCTTGAGCGCATGATCAGCTACCCTCCCGGCCGGGGTGCGCTGTGCAAGCCGCATCCAGAGGCCGCTCACAGATATTGTTCGCCGCCCTTGCCGCCGAGCGAGATTTCCCCGGCATCCGACATGCGCCGTGCGATCGCCAGAATTTCCTTCTGTGCCGCCTCCACCTCGCTCAGGCGCACCGGCCCCTTCGCCTCGAGATCGTCGCGCAGCATTTCTGCGGCACGTTTGGAAATATTGCCGAACACGCGTTCACGCAAAGCCTCTTCTGCCCCCTTGAGCCCCACCACCAGGGTCTCCGAGGAGACCTCGCGCAGCAGAGTCTGCATTGAACGGTCGTCCAACTCGGCCAGATTATCGAACACGAACATGAGATCCTGAATCCGCTGCGCAGTGTCGGCATCGGCCTCGGTAACCGACTCGATGATCGCGCTTTCGACGCTCGAATCCATGTAGTTCAGAATTTCTGCCGCGCTCTTGAGCCCGCCGACCGTCGAGGTCTTTATGCTAGCGTTGCCGCTGAATTGACGCTCCAGCACCTGATCAAGCTCCTTGATCGCGGCCGGCTGTACCGAGTCGAGCGTGGCGATACGCAAGATGATATCGGAGCGCATGCGGTCGGGCAGATGGGCGAGCACCTCCGCCGCCTGATCCGAATCGAGATGGCTGAGTACGATGGCGATGATCTGCGGATGCTCCAGGCGCACGATTTCGGCGATCGCGCGCGCATCCATCCACTTGAGCTGATCCAACCCCCGTGAACCCTGGCCGCTAAGAATGCGGTCCATGATACCGCCTGCCTTGTCCTCACCCAGCGCCTGCACCAGCACAGTACGCAGATAATCGTCGTTGCCTATGCCCAGCGCCGTCTGATCGCCGATCTCATGGTGGAAACTCTCCAGCACACGACTGACCTTGGCCCTTGAAACGTTGCTCAGGGTACTCATGGCCGTACCTATCTTCTGTACCTCGCGGGGGCCCATGTGCTTGAGGACCTCAGCCGCATCCTGCTCACCAAGGCTCATGAGCAGGATCGCTGCGCGGGATGCGCCGTCAAGGCCGTCGCTCTCGCTCATTCTTCGTTCACCCATGATTTGACGACCTGCGCCACACGCTTGGGATCGGCCTGCGCCACCTGCCGCGCGTTGGCCAGATGCGCGTCATAACCGTCGAGCGGCGCTCCACCGGCAATCTGCGGCGTCAGACTGACGCGATCCTCGCCCAGACCACCTTCGCCTTCGGCCATATCCATCGCCACGGCACCGCCTTCGCGCTGTTCCGACTCGCGGCTACTGACCAGACTGCGCATCACCGGACGCAACACCCCGAAGATCAGCAGCAGTACCGCCAACGCTCCCAGAACCTGTTTGCCGAGATCGAACACCCAGGGTTGTTGCCAGATGGGCGGACTGCCGGTCGCAGGCACCGAGGCCGCCTGTTTGAATGGCGCGTTGATCACGTTGACCGTATCCCCGCGTGCCGCATCGAAGCCCACGGCCTCCTTCACCAGATTGGTGATATTGGTCATCTCCTGCGGCGACAGCGGCTTGCTCACCTCCTTGCCCTGAGCATCCTTGGTGGTTTGATAATCCACCACCACCGCCACCGATAGGCGTTTGACCACGCCGGGCGCCTGTTTGATATGCTGGATCGTGCGGTTGATCTCATAGTTGCGTGTGGCGCTCTGGTCTTCCTGCACCAGCGGAAGTTGATTCGGATTGTTCCGCGTCGTGTTCTGGTTATTGGTCGTTGCATTGGCGTTATTCGCCGACTGCGCCGCGGGCACACCGGCCGGCGGCGGCTGGTTGGTCAGCGCACCCGGCACCGCGCCGTTGGCGGCCTTGCCCCAGCGCCGGTTGTCTGTGGTCTGCTCGCTGCGCACGACCTGACTATTGGGATCGTACTTCTCGCTGGTGGTATTGATCAGCGAGTAGTCTAGGCTGGTAGTCACCTGGGCCCGCACGCCGCTCGTGCCCACAATAGGCGACAAAATGTCCGAGATACGGCGGGCATACAGCCGATCCAATCGACGGGTCAGATCGTATTGCGCCGAACTGAGAGAGGAACCGGTCTGCTCCGCGGCCGAACCGTTGTTGCCGGTCAGCAGATTGCCCTGCTGATCCACCACGGTGACGTTCTGTGTGGACAGGCCCGGCACGCTGGAGGCGACCAGATGCACGATGCCCGCGACTTGAGCCGCGCTCAGATTGCGGCCGGAATAGAGATTGACCAGCACGGACGCCGAAGGCTTGGGGCTGTCCTGGATGAACACCGACTGCTTAGGAATGGCCAGATGCACCCGGTCGCTCTGCACGCTGTCAAGGCTGGCAATAGTGCGCTCGAGTTCCTTCTGTAGGGCCTGGTGGTACTGCACCGTCTCCATGAACTGGCTCAGCCCGAACGCGCCCTGGTTCTTGGCCAGCAGATCGAAGCTGCTTGAAGTACCCTTGGGCAAGCCCTCGGTCGCCAGTTTGATGCGGGCGTTGTACACCTGGGTCGAGGGCACCATGATCGCGCCGCTGTTGGGATCGACCCGATAGGGGATGTTCGCCCGCTGCAGCGCGGCCGTAACCTGCCCGGCATCCTTGCTCGACAAACCGCCGAACAGCAGGCCGTAGTTGGGCTGCTGCGACCACAGCACGATAGCCGTGCCGATCGCGACACTCGCGGCCAAACCGACCATGAGACCGATCTGGCGCAGCATCGACAGCTTGGAAAACGCGTCGAACTGGGCGCGCAGCCTTTCGGGATTCAGCAAAGCCATGGATGCCAGCGTCCGCCAATCAAACCTGCATGTTCATGACTTCCTGGTACGCCGAAACGAGCTTGTTGCGTACCTGGGTCATGGCCTCGAAGGACAGGCTCGCTTTCTGCAGCGCCACCATCACCTCCCCTAGATTGACATTGGGGTCTCCCGCCTCGAAGCTGGTGGCCAGATTCCCCGCATGCTGCTGAGCCTCGTTGACCTTGTCGATGGATTCCGACAGCAATTTGCCGAAGTCGGGCTTGTCCACGCCAGCGCTTGCCGACGGCGTCTGCGTATTGCCCTCGGCTGCGGCGGCCATCGCCCGCATCTGCGCCAGTACCTGATTGATTTCAGCGCTACTCATGCTTTTCACCGTCCAATGATCGAATGCAACCGCATCGCTCTGGTGCAAACAATGCAAAAACGGGGCCATCACTCCGGGATGGCAACCCCTGCCTCGCGGAGCCTCGCTAATTTATAGCGCAACGTACGCGGACTGATGCCCAACCGTTCGGCGACAAGCTTGCGATTGCCGTTCACCGCCCGCAAGGTTTCGATGATCAGTTCGCTCTCGCGGCGACGCAAATCCGCCCCTAGAGCGGTCTCGGAAGCATCCGCAGAGGCCGACTCGACTGGATCTTGCGTCACAGACCCGACGCCGATTTCCTCAAAATAAATATCGCGCGCCTGAATCTCGTCGCCGCTGCGTAGAATTGCGGCGCGCTGGATGACGTTGTCCAGTTCACGCACGTTGCCCGTCCACGCATGCCCCAGCAGCCTTTGCTCGGCGTCCGGCGACAGCGAGACGCTACCCTTGGTGTGCCTAACCAACAGACGTCGCGCCAACGGCAGAATATCGCCGCGGCGCTCCGCCAACGGCGGCAAATGCAGCGGGAACACGTTGAGACGGTAGAACAGGTCCTCGCGGAAGCGTCCGGCCGTCACCTCCTCACGCAGATTGCGATTCGAGGTCGCCAGAACCCGTACGTTCAACGCTACCGGATTGCGCCCTCCCAGACGCTCCACCTCACGCTCCTGCAGCACGCGCAGCAGCTTGGACTGCAGTCCAAGGTCCATCTCCGATATTTCGTCGAGCAGCAGGGTTCCGCCTTGGGCCTGCTCGAACTTGCCCGGCCGGCCCTCGTGCGCCCCCGTGAACGCTCCCTTCTCGTAGCCGAACAGCATCGCCTCGAGCATCTGTTCGGGGATCGCCGCGCAGTTGATGGCGATGAACGGCCCCTGGACGCGCGCCGAATGAGCGTGGATATAGCGCGCAAACACCTCTTTACCACTACCCGATGGCCCGGTGATCATCACCGTCGCCTCCGATGCGGCCACCCGTGCCGCCAACGCCGCCACTTCCTGGGTCCGGGGGTCTGCAGCGATCAACTCGCCATCATCGACCTCCTCGGGCAACAGGCGGCTGACGACCTCGACCAGTACCGAGGCCTCGAACGGTTTGACCAGGTAGTCGGCGGCGCCGTCACGCATGGCGTCAACCGCTTTCTGTATCGTGCCGTAGGCCGTCATCATCACCACCGGCACCTCGCCATACTCGGCCTTGACCCGCCGCAGCAGCGCGTGCCCATCCATCGGCGCCATCTGCACGTCGGCCACGACCATGCCGACATCCTCCCGAGCCATGATCGTCAACGCTTCGCTGCCATCCGCAGCGGCCAGGGTTTCAAAACCCGCCATATCGAGCGTGTCGCAAAGCGCCTCACGCAGACTCAGGTCGTCCTCCACGATGAGTACGGCCAGCCGCTCGCCCATAAGTCCTTGTCCTCCAAATCCGCCATAAAAGCCGACCATCCACCCCGCGGACATACTCCGCGCCGGACTCCACTAACCGTCAGCGCCGGATGCCCGCTCATCAGTCCCTGACGTTCCGGCCGGCAGGCGCAAGCTGAAACGCGCGCCGCGCAGTTTCGACGGCGACTCCAGTACCACCTCACCACCATGCGCATCCATGACGGCACGGACAACCGGCAACCCCAGCCCGGTTCCCTGCGTATCCGTGGTGAAGAACGGTTCGAATATCCGCTCGGCGATTTCGGCATCGATACCCGGCCCGCTGTCCTCGAGACTCAGGGCGATCGAGTCCAGCCTCGGGCGCCATATCTGCAGCCATAGCCGTACATCCTGCCCCCCGGCGCGCAACGCGTTGGTGGCCAGATTCAACAAGGCGCCGGCCAGAGGGGCACGCTGACAGGACACCGAGGCCTCGCGCAGCTCTTCGCTCTCCCAACTGACCTCGAGGCTCGCGGCGCGCTCGGCCAGCGATACGGCAACCAGTTCCTCGAACTCCGAAACCAGCGCATCCAGTCTACAGGGCACCAGCTCGGCAGTCCCCCCACGCGCAAACTGCAGCATGTCGCCGACCATACCCTCCAGGTGGAGAACCCGGCCGCGAATACGCTCCACGACGCGTTCGCGCTGCCGATCGCCCAGGCGCTTGCGCTCCAGATGCGATAGATAAAGCAACACCGACGAGAGCGGCGTGCGGATCTGATGCGCAAGTCCGGCGACCATTTCACCCATTGCCGCCAGACGCCGATGACGATCGAGTTGCTCCTGCAGCGTACGCGCCTCCGTCACGTCCTGCAGCAGCAGAATCTGGCCTGGCTCCGAGCCCAAAGCGCGCGCCGTGAAACTGAGGCGTCGCCCGTCGGTGAGGCGTACTTCGCCACCCTCGGCAACACCGCCGACGAAACGCGTCTTCGCCACGTCGACCCAACGTTCGCCTAGCAGCGGTTTCCCCATGAATTCGAGTGCAGCCGGATTGGCTTCGTGCACCACGCCCTCGGCATCGGTCACGATGACCGCACCCGGCAAGGCCTCGAGCAACTGGCTCAGACGATTCGCGAGACGTTCCTTCTCGGCCAGTTGCACAAGGCGTTCGGAGCGCGCCGCCGCCAACTCCTCACTGAGCTGCTCGACCCGCAGTTCCAGTTCCCGGTAGGATTTCGCCAGATCCTCCGACAGCTTATTGAATGCCGCAAACGCGTCGGCCAGCGCCCGCTCCCGGGCATCCGCCGAATTCTCCGAAGGCGGCGACTGTGACGGCGTGCTCTCGCTCATCGCATCCTCCGTACGCACTATCACCGGCAGCTCAACCCACCTTTCATGCCTCGGCCGGCTCGTCCGAGCGCTGGATACCGTACTTGCGCATCTTCTCGACCAAGGTGGTGCGCCGCATGCACAGGCGCTCCGCGGCATGCGCCACGATCCCGCCTGCCTCTTCGAGCGCCTGGCGGATAAACGACACCTCAAGCTGCCCGAGATAGTCACGCAGATCGATACCGCCTTCCGGCAGGCCGGCGACAAGCCCAGCGCTTTCGACCGTTTCCGTCGGAGCCTGCGTTATCGGTGCGATACCGATGCGATCGAGCACGCGATGCGGCAGATCGGCCACTTCGGCAACACCATTGGGCACCAGAATCGACAGGCGCTCGATCAGATTGGCCAGTTCCCGTACATTGCCGGGCCAGTCGTAGCGCCGCAGCGCTTCCAACACCCCGGGCGACAGGCGCACCCCCTCCCGCCCCTCTCGTTCCAGGCGCGCGGACAGGTGTTCGGCCAGCACGGGGATATCCTCGCAGCGTTCACGCAACGGCGGCACGTCGAGAGGAAATACGTTCAGGCGGTAATAGAGATCTTCACGGAAACGTCCGGCGGCAATCTCCGCCTCAAGATCACGATGCGTCGCGGCGATCACCCGCACGTCAACCGCGATGCTCTTGTTGCTGCCGACGCGTTCGAAACTGCGCTCCTGCAACACACGTAACAGTTTCACCTGCATGGGCAGAGGCATATCGCCGATCTCGTCCAAGAACAGCGTTCCGCCCTGCGCCAGTTCGAAGCGTCCCTGGCGCGCGGTGATCGCACCGGTAAACGCCCCTTTTTCGTGGCCGAACAACTCGCTCTCGAGCAGATCGGCGGGAATGGCGCCGCAATTGACCGCTACGAACGGTTGATCACGTCGCGGAGAAAGGTAATGAACCGCCGAGGCGACAACTTCCTTGCCGGTGCCGGTCTCACCCTGAATCAAGACGGTGGCATCTGACTTCGACACCTGCTCGATCAGTCTCCTGAGCCGCTGCATGGCCACACCTCGACCGACCAGCACGCGCGCGAGCTGGGGAATTTCCTGCACCGCCACATGAGGGCGGGAGGAGACAAAGCCGGCACGTACGCGCTCCAACGCCAAAATGAACTCACCCGCACTCAGCGGCCAATCGAGCCTGTCGACCGCGGCCTCCTCCGGCTCGGTCGGCCCTAGAATCAGCAGGGGCAGCGAGGATAGGCCGGCGGGCTGCGACTCCATGAGCCGCCGCAACGCATCGGTGCCATCCAACGTACTGACCAGCACCACGGCAGCATCTCCGACGCCGCTGGCCAGCGGTTCGACGCGGTAACCCAGGAACTCGAGCACCGTCTGAAGCTGCCCGGCGCGCGTGCTGTCAGGCTCGGCGATCACAGCCAGAGGCATATCGCCAGCCGCTGATATAGATTCTGCTGCACTCGTCATCGCTTTGTTCTTAAATTGTTCAGAAATCAACTGAACCCGACGCCTTCCAGGCACGCCTGGCACTTGCCTGCAGCCGGCTGCCACATGCGCTATGCGCCGCCGCTCGAACATCCGCCCGCAAGCTGTCGCCAATCAGCGACAGTTGCCGCAAGCATGCATCAGGCCGACAGCGATGTCAAAATACCAGCGTAAAAAACGATAGCTGTCACGGTAGCGTCAAGATTCACGCGCCACGCTGACTCGCGACCATGCGGCGATGTTGACGGAAGATGAGTTTGGCGAGCCCGTCCTGCACTTCTTCGCCCACGCCAAGGAATTTCGCGGAGAAACGCACCCCTTTCTCCGTACGCCCGCTCACACCCAGTTGTACGAAAAATTTCAGTGGCCGTGGAAAGGTGGGCTTGAGGTACAAATCGACATAGGCTTTCTGACCCGCACGCGCCGGAAGCGCCTCGGGTTTGGGCTCCAGCCAGTGGACGCCCAATTCGGACAAAGCGATCTGATGGAGAGACGGCAGCTGCAGCTGCCGCGCCAGCACTTCACCGACCAGGTCCAGCACCAGATTCAATTTCGCATCGAGCCGAACGAAAGCCTGCTGGATTTCGGGACTGCCATCGGGGGGGTCGGAAAGGTGCTCATCGAGCACGGAGAACAGCCGCAACAGCGAGCCATTGCTCTCGTTCAGCTCCGCCAGCTTGGCCCGGCTCGGGTCGTGCTCCACAGGCCGCCAGGTTATCGGAAGATCGCCATGAAAAACGATGCGATCACCGAGAGTCGTGTCCGGAGTATCCATATGGGGAAGAATAGCCGAACTTCGTTATGGAAAAAGCATATGGCCTTTACAAAAAATGGCCCGGCGCTCTATCAACCGCAGCTACGCGCTGGCGGCGTGCCCATAAGCCTTGGCCGCACGGCGCACCAGCGCAGTGTGCTTCAAACCACGGAATGCGTCCGCCTTGCGCGCCTCAACCGCCTGTACGGTCTGCTGATTGAGCGCAAGCAGTTCCTGCAAAGCGATACGCACCGCAGTCAGCTCATGGTCTCCTACCGACGCGGCAAGCAGTCCTGCTAGGCGCGCGCGCAGATGCGACTCACGCGCCATCAGCGCCTCCCAGTCAGAGGTGCTCTGCGCCTGTTCGAGCAGCCCCCGACTCTCGTCCACCAGAGCCGCAAGCCGTTCCACGCGCGTCGACTGCCCGTCGTTCACACCCGTCCCGCCTCGCCCCTTGCCGGCGCGATCGCATCCCAACCCGTTTTGATCTCGACCAGCAACGCCGTCACCTCATCCAATGCCGCGGAGTCATCCTGCACATTCGCCTCGATCAAGCGGCGCGACATATAGTCATACAGCGATTCCAGGTTTTCCGCAATTTGCCCACCGCGTTCATGATCGAGGTGCACCCGCAGACCATCAATGATACGCACCGCCTGGGGAATCAGCTTGGCCTTGAGGGCGACATCTCCTCTGGCGAGGGCGCCTTTGGCCCTGGCAATGCGTTCCAGCGCACCCTGCATGAGCAACTGGATGACGACGTGCGGATCGGCATCGGTAACGGAGCCTTCCACCCCCACCTGCTGGTACTGCTTCATCGCTTGCTGGTTCATTGACGTCATGCCCTTGAATTTTGTCTGTTGAGCCGGTCAGCCGGAGCCGCTCAGGAACTTGATGACTTGGACGAACCGGACGAACTGCTGCTTCCCGGCAGGCTCGCCAGCATCTGCGTCAGATAACTCCCCGTGTTTTTCAGGTTGGCGACTGTCGTGTCCATCGCATTGTATTGCTGCAACAGTGACTGCTGCTCCTGCTGCATCCGGGCATTCAGGGCGGTGAGCTGGCTCTGCAAACCGGTAAGCTGCTGATTGATGCTGTCGGTGCGCGCGGTGATGATGCCATTGGTGCCCGTCATCGAGCTGACCACACCGCCGAGCTGCGTACCGGCACTCTGCAGCGCGGTAAGTACGCCGGAGTAATTGCTGGCGATCGCCGAAGTCAGCTTGCTGGTATCAAGACTCAAGGTGCCGTCGGCGTTGGCGGTAATGCCCAGGTCCATCAGAGTCGAGTACCCCGAGGGTGCACCGGCGATACGCTGCGCGACGCCGTTCTGCAACTGACTGGTGAGCCCGCGTAGCGTGGCGTCGCCAAGCAGGACACCGGCGGTCTTGGTCTTGGAATCGTAGCTGGCGTACTTGCTGACGTCTTGCGCATAGGAGTTATAGGCCTTGACGAAGGCCTGCACCGCATTGGTCACGGCACTCGAGTCCGGCGCCACACTCACGGTCGAGGAGCCTGTTGCTCCCAGCGTGAAACTCACCCCCTGCACCGCATCGGAAATGGTATTGCTCTGCGAGGTCACCGAGACACCGTTGATCGAGAGCTGAGCGTCGGCGGCGGTAGCCGTCTCCGTCATGCCGGTACTGCCGCCGTCGTACGTCAGCCCGGACAGGCTGGAGTCCGGCGAGGTGATATTGAGCTGATTCTCCGTACCGGTCTTCGAAGTCAGCGCCAGGCGGTAACCGCTACCGTCGTTGACCACGGTCGCCGACACGCCGAAGTCCGCCTCGTTGATCGCACCAGCAACGCCCTGCAAGGTGTCGTTGCTGCTATCGATCGTGACCTGCACGGGACTGCTGCTGTTGGCGACGAAGCTGCCACTGGCGTAGCTACCGAACTGGAAGGTCAGCGTCCCGGTGCCGACCGTCGAGGTCGGCGAGCTGTAGCTTGAGCTTGCAACGCTCTGGGCGCTGGCCAGTTTGCTAACGTTGACGTTGAAACTGCCCGGAGCCGCGCCATCCTGCGTGGACACGTTGACCACACCTGGGTCAGAAGAAGAAGCGCTGTAACTCTGCTTGAGATCCGTCAGTGTGGTCAGCGAGTCGTTGATGGAGGAAACGTGGCTGTTGATCGTGCCGAACGCCGACAACTCGGAGTTGAGCGTCGTCTGACGATTCTGGATCTGGTTCTGCTGGGCGCCGAAATCCGCCTGCAGCAGTTTCGAAACGATCGAGCTGATATCGAGCCCCGAACCGATTCCTGGCGAGCTGACTGTTCCGGACATGATCGATTACCTTCCTACGCAATCAGAGCGTTGAGTTTGCACCTTGCCGGCGCTTCGTTTCCCGATGAATCCGGAATGCGCTGCGGCGACAATGCTCCCTTGCTGACCGCTTCCCTGAGTCTCGCGAACTTCGATCCTCAGGTTTTCAATTCGATTCCGGTACTACGTACGCCATTGTGCTCAAGCAAAGTTTGCGCCAGATGGACTACGTATTCCGGAGGAATCTGCCTCAGCACCTTGCCGTTGGCCTGATCCACTATCTTGATGATGGTTTGCCCGGTGGATTTATCAACGCTGAACTCCAGGCTCCGATTCTGCGCCTGCAGGTAATCGTTCACCTGCACCACCGCCTTGTCAACCGCGCTTCCCATCGCCGCTTTTGTCTCTTTTTGCCCCTGCACCGGCAAACCGTTGCCGCTGTCGCTGTTGACCGCTCGCGCGGGAGAAGAAGAGCCTGGCGCATTTGTCCTAGTCGGCTGCTTACTTGAGCAGCGAGAGCGCCACCTGCGGCTGGGAGTTGGCCTGGGCGACCATGGCCACGCCCGCCTGCTGCAGGATCTGAGCCCGACTCAATGCCGCCGTTTCGGCAGCAAAGTTCGCATCCTGAATGCGAGATCGGGCTGCCTCGGTATTCTGCGAGGCCGACTGCAGGTTGGAGATCGTCGACTGGAAGCGCGACTGCAGGGCGCCGAGCTGACCACCCCAGCGACTGAGCTGATTCAGTGCAAAGTCCATCGCCTTTATCCCAGTCTTCGCTCCAGCGTAGGTGAGCACGTTGGTACTATTCAGAGTCAGCGTAGTCAAGCTGCCGAAGTTGACACTGCTACCGGACAGACCGGTGTTGCTCAACGTGGTCGCATCACCACCGACGCTGATCGAACCACCGATCTTGGTATAGAGTTCGACGCCGGCGGTGATGGTACCGCCGCTGGCGACCGCAACACCGCCGGTGCCGGTCACGGTGATATCGGCGCCGGTGGAATCGGTGAGCGTCAAGGTACCGCTGCCCGTCGTCGCCGTAACACCGGTCTGCGTGGTGTAGGCATTGATGGCGGCCGCCACGTCGGAAACCGTAGCACCGCTGGCGACGTTGATGGACACCCCGTCAATGGAGACGGTGCCGGAGCCGGTATTCGTGTAACCGACCGTACCGCTGGTGTTGTCCGCACGCTGGGCGTAGACCTGGCTCTGGCTGCTGGCATTGTTGATCGCAGCCACCACGTCACTCACCGAGCCGTTGTGACCATTCAGGTCGACCGCCACGTTGTTGATGGTGATCGTGCCGCTGGCGGAGGACAGATTGGAGGTGTTGATGCTCGTACCATCGCCATAGGCGGCGCCCAGATTCTGGCCTCGCACGTCAAACCCGTTGACGCTGATGGTCTGGCCGGCGTTGGCGCCGACCTGGAACACCAGGCTGGTGAGGCTGCCATTGAGGATGGACTGACCGTTGAACTGGGTGTCCTGCGCCGTGCTGTTGACCTGCGCGATGGACTGCTGAACTTCGGAGTTGAGGGCCTGACGGTCCTGCGCCGAGTTCGTCGAGTTGGCCGCCTGCACCGCCAGCGTACGGATACGCTGCAGCGAATCGGTGACGGTATTGAGCGCACCGTTGGCCACCTGGGCGAAGGAAATGCCGTCGTTGGCATTGCGCACCGCCTGGTTGAAACCATTGATCTGCGCGCTCATGCGCTGAGAAATCGCATAGCCGGCCGGATCGTCGGAGGGGCTGTTGATCCGCAAACCGGAGGAAAGACGGGCCAGCGCCTGATCCAACTGCCCCTGCGACTTGTTGAGGTTGTTCTGAGCGTTCAAAGACGCAACGTTGGTGTTGATGACGAGGGCCATGACGTAACCTCCGTTACAAATACCCTTAAGCTGTGACTCCACGGCCCTTCAAACGGACCGCCCTGATTCATAGCGCAGCTCACTTGGCTGCCTACGCCCATGGTATCGACCGGCGCCGGGGAAACTTTAGGGGAAATTTGCTCCGGTATCCGGTCCCCTCGCGGATGGAGTCGGAGCCGGTCGGGCGGCATCGGCCGGAAGCCGCGGCGGGCGCCGCGGCACAACGGCCGCCTCAGGTCATTCATCGACGGGCTTACGCCAGCCAGCCCTCGAGCCAAACATCGAGGTTGTTCTCCAACAACCAATGCTTGCGCACATGAGCGCGCAAAACGTCACCCCGCTCGGCACTCGCTGCGAGATCCGTGACATGCTCGCGAATCGCCTCGACCCAGTCGCGGTGGCGATTGCGCACCCGCGTCACCGGGAAGTCTCCGCGATAGGGCGTGAGATCCGAACAGACCACCGGATAACCGAGGATACCGTATTCAAGCAGGCGTAAATGACTCTTGGCGTGGTTGAACGGCACATCCTCCAGCGTGACTGATACCACCGGCCCAGCCGACGCGCGGCTTGCTCCCCACTCCACGTGTGGAACTCAAGCCTCCCCAGCGCGCTTCCTCGATGAAGTTGGGAACCACCTTGATGTCGGCATTCAATCCGCTGTAGGCCTCGGCCAGGGGCTCGGTCGCGACGACCAGACGGTCGCAGACGCCGACCGCGCGCCGCAGACGCTTGTACAGGTCCTTGGGCAGATGTTTCTTGTGTGCATTCTTGACCGGCACATTGGTCACCAGATCGTCGATCTCGAACACGCAGAAAACGTCATTGAAACGCTTGTGGCGTTCGATCGCCTCAATCTGGTGCGGCTCGACCTGGCGCTGCAGCACCAACGCGTCCGGCTTGATTCGGGCCAACTCCGCCGGGGCGTAGATGCAATCGGTCTCCTGCCCCTGAATGCGCCCCGCCTCAATCAGCGCCCGTGCCGGAGCGATGATGCGGTATTCGCCGCAGCCCATGCGATCGGCCGGCTGCGCGATGATCCGAGGCACGGGTCTCCAGCCGGGGTCCCAGCACAAGGCAGGATCGGACTCGGCAACGAAATCGGTACTTTTCAGGCTCAAATGACGGTTATATGCCGGATCGCCGGCAATCTGCCGCATCCAGCGCCGATACATCACCGCCTGCTCGCGCCCGAAGCGCTCAAGCTTGACCTGATCGCCGGCCGATTCCACGCCGGACTTTTGGCTCTTCGATCCCTCGTGCAGCATCAGCGCGTAAGGGCTCCACACCACGAGCTGGCCCCGTTCGCGGATCTTCAGGCAAAGATCGATATCGCTGTAGGATACTGCCAGTTCATCGGCATCGAGCCCGCTGACCTCATCGAACAGGGTCTTGCGTACCAGCAGACAGGCGCCCGTCACGGCAGAATAGTCCTGATCCACCTGCAGCCGCGCGTAATAGCCAGGCTCCTTGGCCTCATGCCCGATGAACGGATGCTCGGCGGGGCCGTTCACTCCCAGCACCACGCCCGCGTGCTGCACTTTTCCGTCGGGATACAGTAGCTTCGCGCCGACCACGCCCACTTCGGGACGCTGCGCGTGCGCCATCATGACATCCAGCCATTCGTCGTGCAGCGCCGCGGTATCGTTGTTGAGCAGCAACAGGTATTCGCCTCGCGCCTGCTCCGCCGCAAGATTGTTCATGGCCGAGTAGTTGAACGGCTGAGGATAGTCCAGTACGCGCAAACGCCCTTCGAGTTCGCGCCCCAAGGTGCGCAAGCCGTCTAGGTACTGTAGCGCATCCGCCTCGTCGCTGCCGTTGTCCACCACCAGAATCTCGTAGCTGGGCCAGGCCGTATGCGAAAACAGCGACTCTAGACAGCGTTCGAGCATGACGCGCTGATTGCGCGTTGGAATGATGATCGACACCAGCGGAGTCGTGGCGTGCCGATAGCGCACCCTCTGGGTCGCGGGCAGAACACCCGGTTCTATCTGCACATCGACGCCGCACCGGGAGAAATGCCGCCGCAACGCTCCCTGCGCCGCCGCAAGCGTTTCCGCCAAGGGCAGAACCGCATGACCGGCCCCGGGCATACGGTGATAGAAAACTTCGGCCACATGGCCAATGGCCCGGTCTCCCTGCCCTGCGGCTTCAAGGCGTTCCCAGGCACGCAGCACCAGATCATATTCGTCCGCGCCCACAGCTTCGGGGTCGAAACCACCCAGAGCTTCGAACAAGTCGCGGCGAATCAGAACGAGACCACCGACATAAGGCAGGCTGCGCAGGTAATCCAGATTGAAATCGGGTTTGAAATGCGGATTGCCGTATAGCCCGTCTTCCGTGAGGCTGTCTTCGTCGGTGTAGACCAGCGCCCAGTCCGGGTGCCGACGTATCGTCTGCGCAATGCGGAACAATGCCTGTGGAGCAAGCGTGCACCCCGCGTCGATCAAACCCAGCCAATCCCCCTCCGAGGCCGGCAGTGCCGTATTGAGTTCGGCCAGCAAAGCGCTCGGATCAGCTTTCGGGGCGATATCGATCCGCCGGCAGCCGAGCCACTGGGCATCCAGGCTCTCTCGCGTGGGCGATGAAGAAATCGTTCCGTGTTCGAGCAGCGCCAAGCCAAACGTCGGTACCGGCGTCTCCCCGGCCTCCCATGCGGCGACGGCAAGGTCGGCCCACTGCCGCTCCTGCGGCAGGCCCGACGCTGCCACCGCGCGGGCAACAGCCGGCGGCTGCGCAGGGCCCCCGGTGTCCCGCTCGGGCACCCGGGCGCCCTGCTTTCCGGCCCCGACGCCATTCGCCCGCAGTTGCGCGAGCGCTTCGGACAGCAGGTCGACGAGATCCGCGCGTCCGACACGGCCCGCATCGAGCATGCGCTGACAATACACGTCATGCTGGCGCTGCAGCATGGCGGCGTGCCGCTCGGGGGTATTGGCCTGCGCCTCGGGGTCGCCCAGGCCGCCGTGCATCCGGTAGTCCACCAGGGGTTCGGCGATGTAGTGATAGGCATCGCGCAAAAACGCACGAAATCCCAGTATCAGGTCCTCGTAGACCCCCGGATAGGCGACGCCATCGAAGTCATGCCACAGGTTCTTGGTGAACATGGCCGTTGCGCCGATATGCAGCGCCAGAGACAACGCCCCTTGCTGCGTCCCCATATTGGCCTGCACCACAGGCGGAACCCAGACCGGCTGGCCCGGCTTGTCGATGATGCGGGCATCGGTATGCACCAGGAAATCCCGCGGACACCCCAGTGACGCGTACAGCTCGACACATTTGCGCAAACGCTCGGGGTGCGACACGTCGTCGCCGGCGTGGCCCATGAACAGATCGTTTCTGACCAGCGACAGCACGTGGCCCACATGCCCCATAAGCCCCTGATTGCGACTGTTTCTGCGCAGCGTGACATCGCCGATGAGCGAGGCGGGCATCTCCCGGCCGGCAAAATATTCGTTGATCCGCCTCCAGGTGTCGTCGGTGGAGCAGTCGTCGCTGACGATGAGCTGATCGATCGGGTAGGTCTGCCGCAGCACTCCATCCAGGGCCTGCGTGACGGTGTCGGCCTGGTTGTAGGAAAACAACGCGACGGTTACAGGCGGCTGCTCGTCTTTCCGGTCGGTGCTAACAGGATTCTTCTGCATACGGAACAAGGCTCTGGGAGAAGGTCAGGGACAGGCTTGAAAGCTCATGGATTCTAATGCGCGCCGTACTTCCGTGACCACGCAATCGGCATCCTGAAGAGCCAGATGAGGCCCCATGGGCAGACTCAGCTCTCGGGCGGCCAGTTTTTCGGCGACCGGGAGCGCCCCGCGCGGATAGCCCAATTCAGCGTATGCGGGCTGCAGATGCGGGGGTATGGGATAGTGGATCAGGGTCTGGATGTTGGCGGCACTCAGAGCCTTTTGCAGTACGTCGCGGCACTCGTGGAAAACCGCATAGACATGCCATACGGGCTCGGAATGGTCGGGCGTCCACGGCAGTTTCAGACCGGTTTCCTCCAAACCCTGTGCATACCGCTCGGCGATGCTCCTCCGCCGACGGTTCCATTCGTCCAGGTACTTCAGCTTCACCCTGAGCACCGCCGCCTGCAAGGGATCGAGCCGACTGTTGAAACCCTGTAGGTCATGCTCGTATTTCACTTCGGAGCCATAGTTGCGCAGGCTGCGGATGCGTGCGGCCAGCTCAGCGTCATGCGTCGTAACCGCGCCCGCATCCCCCATCGCGCCGAGATTCTTCCCCGGGTAGAAGCTCCAGGCCGCCGCATCCGAATGCGCACCGATGCGCTGTCCCTCGTAACGCGCGCCGTGTGCCTGGGCCGCATCCTCGACCACGGCCAATCCATTGCTTCGCGCAATCTCGAGTATCGGCCCCAGGTCCGCCGCCTGCCCGTAGAGATGAACCGGCACGATGGCACGCGTACGGCGCGACAGCGCTTCCTCGACGTTGGCGGCGCTCAAATTGCAGCTGTGCTCGTCCGGCTCTACCGGCACCGGCGTGGCCCCGCAATGGCTGACGGCCAGCCACGTCGCAATGAACGTATTGCTTGGCACCAACACCTCGTCGCCACGACCGACGCCCAACGCGCGCAGAGTCAGATGCAGCGCATCCAGCCCATTGCCGACGCCAACGCCGTGGGACGCGCCGACATAGCCCGCCCATTCGTGCTCGAACGCCTCCACCTCGTCCCCGCCGACGTACCAGCCCGCACGGGCAACGCGCGACAGAGCCGCCTCAAGCTCGTCGGACAGCTCGTCGAAACCCGCCTTGAGGTCCAGAAAGGGAACGCTCATCCTGCCCCGACCGTGGCGGAAAAAGTGTCGTAGTCCCGGATGTAATCGGCCTCGTCATAGTGTTCGGAGGCCAGCACCATGCATACGGCTCCGGATGAAAAATTATCCAGGTAGCGCCACATCAGGGGGCACACGTAGAGACCGAAATACGAACGGTTCAGATGAAACCGCTTCGACTCGAAGCCGTCGTTTAGCACGACATCGAAACTGCCGGACATCGCGACGATGAACTGGCTGAGATTCCTGTGCGCATGCGCACCACGCTCCGCGCCGCCGGGCACGTCATACAGGTAGTAGACCCGCCGAATTTCGAAGGGCACATGGTTGCCCCCTTCCACGAAGGTCAGATTTCCGCGCTGATCACACACCTTCGGGAGTTCGATAATCCGGCAATCACGAAGCGGCATACGTCAAACCTCCGGATCCATCCCATGCCATACTCGAAACGAACGACCGTCCGGGACCACACCGGCTTCCCGGAATGGCGCGGCAGCCCAGATCAGCCTACGGGGTTCAAAGATACTTGAACAGCGAAAGCCCCTGCACCTGGGTATAGGTTTTCTGCGCCGCTTCCAGCCCCGTAAGCTGCAGCTGATACTGGCTGATGGCGCTGGCGTAGTCGACGTCCTGGATCTTGGACTGCGCGCTCTTCAACTGCGTCCCCCAGTCCTGCTGTAGCGACTGCTGGCTGCTGATCGCCGTGAGCCGTGATCCCACCCCCGCCTGCTTATTGATGATATTGCCCAAAGCCTGATCCAGCGCGGAGAGCTGCTGGTTGATGCTGTTATGGAGCTTGGTGTTACTGGCAACGCTTGAGGTCGGCGTATTGAGCGTATCGACGATGTTCTGCACCGTCTGGAACACGCTCTGCCGCCCGCTCGGCGCGACGGTGAAAGTATCGCCGGTCGCGGGCGTGCCGGAAATGCTGGTCTGGATTCCGGCGAAGCTGATGCTCGAATCGCTCTGGTAGGTCTGGTTGCTCAGAACGGTGGTACCGGTCGTCGTGTCCATCACATCGTAGGTATTGGCGGCAGTGAACTGGATCGAATAGGTGTCGCCGGTATAGGCACTCGAATTCGTCACCGAACCGGGATCGATGATGCCGCTGCCGGTATTGGCCGCCGCCGGCGTGGCGATGAACGTACCGTTGCCATTGGTGATCTGCATGAACACCGAAGATCCCGGATCGTTGGTAGCCACCTGACGGCTGCTGTCGATCTGCAGAAATCTCTGCGCGGAATCGCCCGCATAGACGAAGGTGTTGGTCGGCGTCTGCGTGAAGGGCTGGGTGGTCGTCTGTGAGCCGGCGAAGATGTATTCGCCGTTGCTGTCGCGCGTGTTGCCGAGGCTGAGAAGTGACTTGAGACTCTGGCTCAGCTCGCTGGCAATGCTCGAACGGCTTTCGTTGGTCTGGGTGCCGTTGTTGGCCTCGATGGTCAGCGTACGCACGCGCTGCACCACGTTCTGCACCTGGGTCAGCGTACTCTGTTCCAGATTGAGCCGCGCGGTAGCCGCGTCGCCGTTTTTCTGCAACTGCGTGTTGGTGTCGATGGCCGCCTGCAGGTTCAGAGCCTGCGCCGCGCCGGCCGGGTCGTCGGCGGGCGTGACGATTCTCCTGCCGGTGGAAAGCTGCTGCTGAGTATGGTTCAGCTGTGACTGCTGATCGAGGATGGCGCTGATGCTGGTCTGGCTGATTTCGGCAGTGGAAAGACGCATGGCTAAATCCTCAACTCACCGCATTTATCAGGGTTTGGAACAGGCTGTTGGCCGTCGAGATGACCTTCGCGGAAGCCTGATAGGCCTGCTGGTACTTGAGCAGGTTGGCGGCCTCTTCGTCCAGATTCACGCCCGATATGGACTGCTGCATGGATGTCGCCTGGTTGAGCAGGGACTGGTGCGTCTTGGCGTCGGTCTGCGCGGCCTGGGTCTTGGTGCCGACGTCGGCGACGAGCTGGCTGTAGGTGTCGCCGAGGCTCGCCGTGCCGCCCTGCAGGAAAGTCTTCTGCTGCAGCGCCGCCAGCTGCAGCGCGTTGCCGTTGTCGCCTGAACCGGTCGGCGCGATCACGAACGTGTCGCCGCTTGCCGCATTACCGCCGATGGTGGTCTGCCAGCCATTGAAGCTGACGGTCGTGCCGCTCGAGTTGAAAGCCTGCCCGGTGGCGAGCGTCGCGCCCGTCGTGTTGTCGACGACGTCGAAGGTGGTCGCCGAGGTCATGGTGATGGTGACCTGGTCGCGCAGATTCGCGTTGGTGGGGTCGAGCGTCTGCATGTCGGAGATCGTGCCGGTGCCGGTATTGGTCTGGGTGGCGGTGCCGACCACAGGCGCCGCGGCGGCGATCTCGCGGGGGTCCGTCGCCGCCATGGTGATGTCGCGCGCCGCGTAGCGGGTCGGTTCTATGCTGAAGCTGTCGCCGGCGGATGCGGTAGTGGGCACGTTGATGGTAAGGCCGTCCGCGGTATACGAGCCCGGCGACCCCGTCACGGGAGTCATCGTCACGGTCTGCCCGGAACCCGCCACCTTCAAGCTCCAGTTGGTGCCGTCGTAGGAAAGCCGATAATCGTTCGTCGTCAGTTTGCCGACGTCGCTGATGGAATAGGTCGCAACGCCGCTGCTGGAGGCATTGTTTTCAGAGGGATAGCTGTTCTGCACCGTAGTCGGCATCGGCACGTTGAAGAAGTCGCCGCCCTGGCTGCCGGTCAGATCGATACCCTTGGCCTGCTGCGCATTGAACTCCTGGCCGATGCCGATGGCGAGCCTTCCCAGCGCGTTCTTGGCTTGCACCACGACCTGATCGCGCGCTTCCAGAAGACCGCCGAGACTGCCGCCGGTAACGATGTTCGAAACAGGCACGTCGCCGGCCTGCGTCTTGAACACCAGATCGAGCTGGTTCGGATCGCCGCTGAGGTTGGCCGTACCCAGCTTGGTGACGTCTGCACCGACCACCAGCGCCTGCCCGGTGCCGACCATGACGTTGATGGAGCCGTCGCTCTGGCTCACCGTCTTGACGCTGACATACTGCGCCAGTTTGTTGACCAGGGCGTCGCGCTTGTCGAGCAGGTCGTTGGGCTGGCCGACGACGTTGCTGTTGTTGGCCGACACGATCTGGGTATTGAGCTTGGCGATCTGGCTCGCCAGGCTGTTGATGTTCGACACATCGTTGCCGATCTGTCCGTTGAGCCGGCCGCTGATGTTGTCGATCTGCTGGTACAGCGTGTTGAAGCGTCCGACCAGCGTATTGCCCTGGCTGATCAGGTCCTGACGCGCCGAAATCGACGACGGATCGTTGGCGACACCCTGTACGGAGTTGAAGAACGACTGCAGCGCGGGCTGCAGACCCGCCGTCTGGTCCGCCAATAGATTATCGACCTGTTCCGCGTACTGGCTGTAGGTCTGATAGCGGGAGTTCGTGGCCGTCGCATCGGTGACCTGGGCGTTCACGAACTGGCTGAAAATGCGCTGCACGCCGTCGACCTGCACGCCGCTGCCGAGGTAGTAGCTGCCGGCGAGATCTCCGGGCTGGGTCGAAAAATCCACCCGCTGGCGACTGTAGCCATCGGTGTTCGCATTGGAGATGTTGTTGCTCGTGGTCTGCAGCGCCTGCTGATAGGACAGCAGCGCCGAAGTGCCGATACCGAGAATGTCTGCTCCTGCCATCTCCGTCTCCCGTGGCCGCTGCTGCAGCCACTACTGATGTCTTACGTTAACGACGCGTCGCCGGAATTCTTGAACCCGGCGGACAGCGCCAGAAATTCGTCGCGCCCGAGAATGTGGCCGATCTTGGCGGCGTAGGCGGGATCGGTGGCGTACCCGGCCTGCTGCAGCCCCGCGAGGTATTGCGCCGGATCGCCGGCATTGGCCAATGCCTGCTGATAGCGGGGGTGTTGCGAGATCAGCTTGGCGTAATCGGAAAAGCTGGCCGCGATCGACGGATAAGCGCGGAAACTGGCACGTTCGCGGGTGGCGAGTCCGTCGCGGTATTCCACCGTCGGCACGCTGACCTGGGAGCCGCTCCAGTCCTTGCCGGCCTTGATGCCGAACAGATTGTTGCTGCTGGCGCCGTTCGCCGCCGCCGGCACGTGCTTGCCCCAGCCGGTCTCCAGCGCAGCCTGCGCGACCAGCACCTCCGGGGAAACGCCGAGCTTCTCAGCTGCCGCACGCGCATAGGGCATGACGGTCTCGACGAATGCCTGCGGCGAGGCCGGCGGCCAGTCGGAGCTGCCGGCCCGGGTCTGCGCCGTGGCGCCCTGTGCTGCGGCTGCCGGTGCATCAGGCGTAGCGGCACGCTGGGCCACGACGGCCGCGGTTGAAGTGCCGCTCGCCGAGGATTCGGGGGAACCGGACACACCCAGCGCCTTTTCGATCATCGAGCGCAGTCCGATTCCCTGCCCCTGCGCCATATTCAAAGCGATCTGATGGTCGTACAGCCCTTGATAGAGTCGTTCCTGCGAACTGCCGAACAAGCTGTCATGCGGCGTCGCGTCGCGCATGGACTTGAGCATCATCTGGATGAACAGCGCCTCGAACTGCTTCGCCGCCTCGACCTTGGCCGCCGGCGTCTGCGCCCGCGCCGCGGCCTTGAGGCTGTCGAGGCCCTGAAAGTCCGTGTAGGTGGCGGCAAGCGTGGCGGAACCGGTCGGCAGCGTCATGTCAGATCACCACGAGCTGGGCCTTGAGCGCGCCAGCCTTTTTGAGCGCTTCGAGAATGGCGATCAGATCGTCGGGCGTTGCCCCCACCTGGTTGATCGCGCGCACGATCGAGTCCAGCGAGGTTCCCGGCTTGAACACGAAGGCGTGCGCCTTCTGCTGCTTGGCGGATACGCTGGAACTGGGCGTCACGGTGGTCTGCCCGCCGGACAGGGCCGAAGGTTGGCTCACCTGCGGATTTTCGCTGATGGTCACGGTCAGGTTGCCGTGCGCCACCGCCGCCGGCAGCACGCGTACGTTGGAGCCGATGATGACGGTGCCGGTACGCGCGTTGACCACCACGCGTGCGCGCGGCGCGGCCGGATTGACCTCGAGGTTCTCGAGAAAGGACACGAAGGCCACCCGCTGGCCGGCCTTGGCCGGTGCGGTAACGCGCACAGAGGTCGCGTCCATCGGCTCTGCGGTGTTCGGCCCTGCGGCCTGATTGATGGCCCGCGCCATCCGTGCAGCAGTGGTGAAACTCGGCGTATTGAGGTCGAGGGTGATGTACTGGCCATGGTCGAATGGGGTCGGCACGCTACGCTCGACGCTGGCGCCGTTGGGAATTAGGCCTACCGTCAGCGTATTGACCTGCGTGCTGCTGCCGCTGGCCCCCTGAGCCCCGTAGCCGCCGACCACCATATTGCCCTGCGCCAGCGCGTATACCTGGCCATTGGCACCGCGCAACGGCGTCATCAGAAGGGTGCCGCCGCGCAAGCTCTTGGCGTTGCCGATGGACGAAACGGTCACGTCGATGTGCTGACCGGGTTTGCTGAACGGCGGCAGCGATGCGCTGACCATGACCGCGGCGACGTTCTTGAGCTGAGGATTGGTGTCGGCCGGCACCGAAACCCCGAACTGCAGCAGCATGTTCTTGATGCTCTGGATGGTGAACGGCGTCTGCGAGGTCTGATCACCCGTTCCATCTAGGCCAACGACCAGGCCGTAACCGACCAACTGATTGCTGCGCACACCAGCGATGCTGGCCAGGTTGCGCACCTTCTCGGCCTGTGCCGGCACGCTCATAAGCGCACAGGCAAGTACTGCCGCAAGCGCCAACAGCAAGTTCCGGTGAAATAGCGGACGAGGCAGACTCATAACGGCCACCAGGCGTTGAAGAAGCGGACCAGCCAGCCGGGGCGGTTGGAGTTGTTGACCATGCCCTGGCCACTGTAGCCGATGTGCGCATCAGCGATCTTGGTGGAATCAACCGTGTTCTGCGGCGATATGTCGGCTGGCCGCACTATGCCCCGCAAGCGCACGTATTCGCGCCCCTGATTGATCTGCAGCCATTTCTGTCCCTGCACCACGAGATCCCCGTTGGACAACACCCGCGCGACCGTTACGGTGATTGTGCCGGTCATGGTGTTGCTCTGGCTGGACTGTCCCTTGCCGGTAAAGCCGTTCGTGCTCGAAAGCCCGGTCTGCAGCGGATCGGTGCCGGCGACCCCGATCGGGCCACCGAGCAGAGTCGAGGCGCCCACGCTGACGCTGGAGTCGCGCGAGGTCGAGGTATCCGCAGACTTCGTCGCGTTGGTGCTTTCGTCCAACACCACCGTGATCAGGTCGCCGACGCGGTGGGCCCGTTGATCGGAGAACAGAGGCACGGCAGTGTTCGGCTGATACACAGAACCGTTGTTCTGGTCGGCTGGCTTGGGCGGGAGCGGCAGAACCGCAGCGTAGTTCTGGTCGTTGCCCGGCATGGGGCCGTTCAATAGGGTCGAGCAGCCGCCCAGCGCCAGCAGCGCCGCGGTGGACAGGGACAGCAGTACTCTCGACACCAGCTTCATCAACGCTTCGCTCAAAGGTTGTTGTTCACGTACTGCAGCATCTGATCGGTAGTGGAGATGGCCTTCGAGTTGATCTCGTAGGCTCGCTGCGTCTCGATCATGTTGACCAGCGACTCCACAGTGTTGACGTTGGACGTCTCCAGCGCCCCCTGCTGCAGGGTTCCCAGACCGGTCAGCCCCGGGGTGCCGCTCTGCGCCGCGCCGCTAGCGGCGGTCTCCTGGAACAGATTTTGCCCGATCGGCTGCAGGCCGGCGGGATTGATGAAGTTGCTGAGCTGCACTGTCCCAACCTGCGTCGGCGTGTTGCTGCCCGCCACGGTAGCGGTAACCGTACCGTCCGAGCCGATGGTCAGGCTCTGAGTGTTGGCCGGCACCGTGATCGCGGGCTGCAACGGGTAGCCGTTGGAAGTGACGATCTGCCCGTTGCTGTCGAGCTGGAAGGAGCCGTCGCGCGTGTAGGCCGTGCTGCCGTCGGGCATCAGGATCTGGAAAAAACCCTGGCCCTGGATGGCCATGTCCAGATTGTTACCGGTCTGCACAATGTTGCCCTCGGTGAATATCTTCTCCGTGGAGCCGATGCGCACGCCGGTGCCGAGCATCAGGCCCGAGGGCAGTTGCGTGTTCTGGGTGGACTGCCCGCCGGGCTGGCGGACATTCTGATAGAGCAGATCCTCGAAGCTCGCACGCCCTTTCTTGAAACCGGTGGTGTTGACGTTCGCCAGATTATTGGCGATGACGTCCATGTTGGTCTGCTGCGCATCGAGTCCGGTCTTGGCGATCCAGAGTGCGGGATTCATGGATGGAGTCTCCTAAAGTGAATGTCAGCCGAGGCGGATGAGCTGCGCGCTCGCCTGATCGTTCTGTTCGGCGGTCTTCATTGTCTTGACCTGCAGCTCGTACTGCCGCGCCAGCGAAATCATGCGCACCATGCTTTCGACCGTGTTGACGTTGCTGCCCTCGACCATACCGGTCTCGACGCTGACGCTGGCGTCCGCGGCCACCGGCGCGCCGTTGCGCGTCTCCATCAGTCCCGAAACGCTCTTCACGAGATCGGCCTCGGGCGGATTGACCAGCTTGATGCGGTCGACCACCGCCAGGGCATTGGGCTTCTGACCGTTCGGTTGCACGGTGATGGTGCCGTCGGTGCCGATGTCGATTTTTTCGCTAGGAGGAATGGAAATCGGCCCCGAGCTGCCCATCACCGGATAGCCCTGGCTGGTGGTCAGCATGCCGTTGCCGTCGATCTTGAGCTGGCCGGCGCGTGTGTAAGCCTCGCGCCCGTTCGGCCCCTGCACGGCGATCCAGCCCTGCCCCTTGACCGCAATGTCCAACGGATTGCCGGTCGAGATAAGGGGCCCTGCGCTGAAGTCCGTGCCCACGCCCTGGTCCTGCGTATAAACGCGGCTGGCATAGCCGGGCCCGTCAATGGGAACGGCCTTGAACGCCTCCATATCACGCTTGAAGCCGACCGTGCTGGCATTGGCCAGGTTGTTGGTCGTGTTCGCCTGCTGGAGCATGATCTCCTTGGCGCCCGACATCCCGATGTACAGCATGCGGTCCATAGGTCTGCCTCGCTGTGTGCATCAACTCCCGGTCAGCTCATCTGGATGATGGTCTGCGTGACGGTGTTGGCAGTAGTGATGACTTTCGCATTGGCCTGATAGTCGCGCTGTTCCGTGATCAAATTGACCAATTGCTTGGCCAGATCGACGTTGGAGTTCTCCAGCGAGCCGGACTGCACCTGCCCGAAGGTACCGCTACCGGGCGCGCCAAGCCGGACGTCACCGGAGGCGAAGGTCTGCGCCCAGGCCGTATTGCCGACCGGCTGCAAACCTTGCGGATTGGCGAAATCAGCCAGGGCCACCTGGCCCAGCGCCTGCGACTGGCCGTTGGTGTAGCGGGCCGAGATAACGCCGGTACCGCTGACGTCGATGCCGGACAGGCGCCCGGAGGTATAACCATTTTGGGTCAGGCTGTTGACGCTGTTGGTATCGCCGAACATGGAGGTACCGGTCAGATCCAGAGTCAGGTTCAGTGGCGACGCGCCGGTGGAAGGCGAGTAGGCGTCGTAGGCAATCTGACCATTGGCGGGAGAGGTCAGACTACCGTTGTCGTCAAACGTGATCTGAGTCTGGTTGGCACCGCCGGTCGTCACGGTGTTGCCGTCAACCTGGGTCAGAACGTCCCAGGTCGACGATCCCGCGGTGGTGGTGGTTGACGGCGTCGTGGTGTCCTTGCGGAAATACATGATCGCGGTGTGCGGCGAGCCCAGCGAGTCGTAGATCGTGGCAGGAGTCGAATAGGTGTAGCTCGTCGCATCGCTGGGATTGATGGTGCCCGCCCCCAGATCGGATGCCTGCGCGCTCAGATCCAATAGAGCGGAAACATTGCTGGTCGCCTGCGGAGTTCCAGCGCTGGTCGACAGCTGCACATCGGTCAGATTGCCCTGGTTGAAGGTAGGACTGCTGCCCGAATTGCTGATCGGCGCGTAAACCTGCAGGCGCTGGCCCTGCGAGTTGACCACGTAGCCGTCCCGGTCGACCTGCAGGGCACCCGCCCTGCTGTACACCTGGCTGCCCTGATCGCTGAAAACGAAGAATCCCTTGCCGTTGACCGCCAGATCCAGACTGTTGCCGGTGTTATTCATCGAGCCCTGGGTGAAGTGCTGTGTCACCGCCTGCAGCTGAACGCCGGAGCCAACAGAGCGATTGCTCATACCTCCGTAGGCTGTCGAATAGATATCGCCGAACTCGGCACGCGAGCGCTTGAAACCGGTGGTGCCCGCATTGGCAATGTTGTTACCGGTAACGTTCAGCGCCTCGGAGGCGGCGTTCAAGCCGGTCAATGCTGTTCCGAATGCCATGTCGTTTGCTCCTTAGAAACGAGTACTTATTCCGCTCAACTGATCTGCCGCACTTTCGAGAGATCCACGTTCCCGAGCCCGTCAGCCAGACCCAGGGTTATCGAACCGCCGTTGCTGCCCAAGGTGACGCTATTGACGCGCGTGCTGGCCAGGGTATCCATTGCCTCGGCTTTTCCGTCGACAGCGGCCTCGGCGCGAATGGCATAAGTACCCGCCGGCATGGGCGTACCGTTGCTGTCGGTGCCGTCCCAGGTAAAACCGGCCAATCCAGCGGACTGCGCCCCCAGGTCGATCTGTTTGACCAGCTGTCCGCTGGCGCTGTACACGCCGACGACGACGCGTTGCGCGGCTGTGCTCACATCGACCGCCCCGCTCAGTCCACCGCTCGCGGGCAACTCCGCCTGCTTGGCAGGCACCAGGACGTTGTGGCCGACCAGACTGGCTGCCTGCAGCGACTGACTGGTGGTCAGCGAGCCGGCCAGATTGGTGACGGTCTTCTGCAGGTTCTGGATGCCGGTCACCGAGCTGAACTGGGCCAACTGGGCGAGAAAGCTCTGACTGTCGACGGGCTTGGTCGGATCCTGGTTCTGAATCTCGGTGACCATCAGCTTGAGGAAAGCGTCCTCACCCAACGCACCCGTACCGCTGACCCCCGACGAGGTGCTCGATGTGGACGGTGCGAGCCCCAACTGCTGATAGGTGCTGTACGCGGAGGTGTTACTGGTTGCGACTGTCATGTTCCGGCCTCCAGGGCGGATTATTTGTTCGCCAGCTGCAGCGTGTTGAGCAACAGTTGCTGTGTAGTACTCACCACGTTGACGTTGCTCTGATAGCTGCGCGACGCGGAGATCATGTTGGCCATCTGCTCGACGGTGTTGACGTTCGAGGTGTAGACGTAACCTTCCTTGTCGGCCAACGGATTGCCCGGTTGATATTCCTTGCGCACCGGCGCCTCGCTTTGCTGAATCTCGGTCACCTGAACGCCCACAGCGGCCTGCTCAGCGACGCCGCCACCACCCTGAGCGTCTTTCAGCACGGCCTTGAACACCGGCTGGCGGGCGCGATAGGCGTCTTTCTCACTGCCCGCGACGTCGTTGGCGTTGGCCAGATTGCTGGCGACCGTGTTTAGCCGCACGCTCTGCGCACTCATGCCCGATCCGGCAATACCGAAAATGTTGTAGAGACTCATGGTTTATTGCCCCGTCAAAGCCTTGCGCAGACCGCTGATGCGACTGCCGAGAAAACTCAGCGTCGCCTGGTAACGCAAGGCGTTTTCCCCGAACTCGGCCTGGTTACGCTGCAAGTCCACCGTATTGCCGTCCAGCGAAGGCTGCAGCGGCACCTGGTACATCACTTGCGCGGTCCCGCTCTGTCCGACCGCCTGCAGACTCACACCGGAATCCGTAGGCGCCAGTGGCAAACCTTGAGGCTGACCTCGCGCCGCCTGCAATGCCGCCTTGAAGTTGATGTCGCGCGCCTTGTAGTCCGGCGTGTCGGCATTGGCGATGTTAGAGGCCAGTAGCTCCGCCCGCTTGGTTTCCAACTGCAGTGCCTGGGGAAACGTGGCCAGCGCTTTGTCGATGGAGAACGGCATGTTTCGCGTCCTGTGATGTTCTACTCGACAGGGAAAAGCAATTTGGATGCCAAGCATCGAATATGACTGTGAATACGTGTCGGCACAGGGCTTGGAGCCCAGGCGAAGACAACAACGGCGGGCCGTGAAGAGCGTTGGACACGCGCGAGCGGCAATGCGTCACCGCCACGCGGCAAACGGCGGCTGGCCGCTTGCCGACGTCAAAAGATCGGCGTCAGTGCGTAGAAGAAAAACTTTACGTCAAGAATTCGACTTTGCGTCGACTAGCCCGGAGAACGGCGGGCGACGCAGCCGGATAGGGAACCGGCCACGCCTTAAGAACAAACGCGTTTCAGATCTTGAAGCCGCCGACCAGCGACTGCAGCTGCGCCGCGAGACGAGCAAGCTCATCACTCGCCGTGGCGACCTGCCGCACACCCTGTACGCTTTCGTCGCCGGCCTGATTGATGTTGGCGACGTTGCGATTGATCTCCTCTGCTACTGCCGACTGTTCCTCGGCCGCACTGGCGATCATCGCATTCATGTCGTTGATACGGGACACGGCCTCGGTCGTCGCCTTGAGCAGGGCACTGTTCTCGCTCGCCCGTTCAGCGCTCTCATGCGCCCGGTCACGGCCCTGCCCAATGGCATGCACCGCATTCTGCGCCCCGCTCTGCAAGCTCTCGATCATGGTCTGGATTTCCGCCGTCGAGTCCTGGGTGCGCCGCGCCAGCGTACGCACCTCATCCGCAACCACAGCGAAACCTCGCCCATGCTCGCCGGCGCGCGCCGCCTCGATCGCCGCGTTCAGCGCCAGCAGATTGGTCTGTTCCGAGATGCTGTTGATGACCTCGAGAACCTTATCGATCGACTCCGTACCACGGCGCAGCTCATCGATGATCTGGCTGGCATTTTCGATCTCTCCGGCCAACTGCCGCATATTGTTGGCGTTGACCTCCACCAGATGTGCTGAATCGGAGGTGTTTTCCTGCGCCTCCTTGGCCGAACGCGCGGCGTCCGCGGCATTCTTTGCCACCTCATTGACCGTAGCCGACATCTCGTTCATCGCCGTGGCCACCTGCTCGGTCTCACTCTGCTGGCGATCGACGGTGCGGCTGACCTCCTCGCTGGTACCAGAAAGCTCCTCGGCGGCCGCAGCCAGCTGCGAGGTCGATCCGGCCACCTGCCCGAAGGACTGGTGGATGCGCTCGACGAAACGATTGAAGGCCTCAGCCATTTCGCCGAACTCATCCGAAGTATGCGCCGTAAGCCGCCGCGTCAGATCGGCTTCGCCGCTGGCGAGATCGTGCAACGCGGCCAGCAGCATACGCACGGGTTGCAGCAGCGTACGCAAGCTGAGGTACAGGATCACCAAAGCAAGCGCCAGACCGATCAGGGTCACCAGCGCAACCTGCCAGCGCGCCGTGATCAACGGCTTATCCACCACCGACTGCTCGGTCAGCAGGCCGAGGTACCACTTCGTACCGGCAACCTCTACCGGATGAAAGCTCACGCGCCATTCCTTACCGTCTATGCCGTAGAAGTGCGTCTGTGCAACCAGCGGCGCAGCCGTTCCCAGCAGAGTCTTGATCGGCTTGCCGAACAGATCCTGCTGCGGCGCGGAGAGGATGGTGCCGTCCTTATCGACCAGAATGGCATAACCGTCCTGGCCGATGCCCAGAGGCTTGAGCATCCCGTCCAGGGCCGACAGCGGGATATCGGCGGCGACAACGCCTCGATAGTCGCCCGTGGTAACCGGCGCCACGACGGAGATCAGCACCTGGCCGGTGCTGGCGTCGACATGGGGCTGAGTGAAACCGGCCTGCTGGGTCTGCTCGGCCTGCTTATACCAGGAACGCGTGCGCGGATCGTAGCCTGCGGGCAGCTTGGCTTCATCCTGGGTCGACTCCATCAGCATCTTGCCACTCGTCGTGCCGACGTATACGGACTTGAAACCGCCCCCTTCCTTGGCGGTCATGAAAATCCTGCGCGCCTGCGCGTCGTCGCCGACCTTGGTCACCTGCCCGGCAACGGCCTTCAGCAGGTCGAGGCGCGTCTGCAACCACTCCTCCACATCCGTGGTGCCGGCATACGCAAGGGTGTCCCCCATCTCCTGCAGATAGACATTCGATGTCTTGCTGAGAGTACTCTCGGAGAGCCAGGAGTTGATGCCGACCACAAGCACGAGCAAGAGGGCGAACGAAAGCAACAGCTTTTGGCTGAAGGACAAACGGTTCATACCTGAAGACCCCATATTGGTTATTTTAGGTCGAACTACTCTCGCAACGAGACGGCCAGCCCAGACCGCCTCACAACCATTGCAAGCGCTACACAAATATCGGCGCCGCCACTGCAAACTTGAGGTAGCGATCCTGTTCCCTTACTCCCTCTCAGCACATACCGGACAAATGTCTGCAGAAGTGATCTGCCGACGCGCGCAGCGTTCCCTCATCACGCGGTACACCCTCAGTTGCGGCCATGAATCGTCGACAGCAGCATGGCCGCGCCGATCAGGGCCGAACCGCTGATCCGGTTCAGGCGCGTGATCGCGCGCGGACTGGCGGTCATGCGGCGCAGGCGCGATGCCAAACCGCTGTAGCCGCTCATGACCAGCGTATCCACCGCGACCAGCGTGACCCCGATGATCAGCAGTTGCGGCACCTGCGCTCGTGCCGGATCGATGAACTGGGGCAGCAACGCGACCAGAAACACGGTCGCCTTGGGATTGGTGAGATTCACCAGCATCGCCTGCATGAATGCACGATGCGGCTTGAATCCCGATCCGGCCGCGTGAAGGTGTATCGTCCCCGCCGCACGCCAGCGGCTGATCCCGAGCCAGATCAGGTACACGACACCGACCCATTTGATGACATGGAACAATGTTTCGGAAGTCGCGATGACACCGCCCAACCCCACGCCCACGATCAATATCTGCATGAGCAAACCGACCTGCAGCCCCAAAACGGCGAACACCGCATTGCGCATCCCATGGCTCAAACCATAGCTCATCGAGGTAATCGCCCCGGCACCCGGCGACACGCTGATGAGCAGCGCAGCAGCCAGCAAGGTCAACCAGACATTGAATTCCATACACTCACTTTCACTGACTTGGAAAGCATCAACCAGGGCGTGCTCTCATACGCCCACGTACCGCCGTTGGTACGTCAGGTCAGGTACCGCTCAACGCTCAACGACCTTCCCGTCCAAAATACTCCGCATAGCGCCGCTCGGCCTCGCCGCCGAACAGAATCCGACAGGCCTCCAGCAGCCCCGGCGCGGCCCGAATGGTGTCACGGCGCTCGACCAGAGCTATCTTGGAGCGCCGGCGCAGAAAGTCCTCCAGCCGCACCACCATTTCACGCTGGGCGGCCTGAACCAGTTCACAGCGCAGGTATTCGGTGCCCTCGATCAAAACCTCGGCCTGCGCCGGATCTTCGCGAATGAGTTCGAGCAGCGTCAGCGCATGCGATCCATAACGCCGCCACAGACGCGAACTCAGCACCTCTGAGGACTCCGGCGCGGTACGCGCATCCAACTCCATCAGACGTGCCTGGTGCAGAAACTCCCGATGCACCGCCTCGGGCGGTTCCCCGTACCAGCGATGACCGCGATGCGGCACCTCGATACCGAGCGCGGCAACATGCCCGGTCACTTCCTCGCCAACGTTGAGGCAGTCGGTCAACTTACCGCCGAAGATGCTCAGATGACGATTGGCCGCATCGGCTTCGACGGCATGCTTGCGCGAGAGCTGCATCCAGTCGCGCTCGCCGCCGCCCGGGCCGCTGACCACCAGCGGACGCACTCCGCAGCGCTCGGCAATGATGTCCTCGCGCGTCAGCGGCTGCTCGAGTTGCAGGCGAGCGTTGATGTTCCCGAGCACGAAGTCGCGGTCGGCATCGGTGACTTCGGTCTCCGGCCGTTCGACCCGCGTATCCGTCGTGCCGATGCAGGTCTTCATGCCCATCGGAATGACGAAGAACAAGCGCCCGTCGCTGGCGAAGAACGCCAGTACGCGCCGATTCGGCGTGATACGGTCGACGACCAGATGGATGCCCTTGGAGAACAGATGGCGGTGATCGGTGTGTTCGCCGGTCATGCGGTTGTGTTCGTCGACGTAGGGCCCTGCGGCGTTGATCAACACCCGCGCGCGGATTTCGAACTCACCGCCATTCCCCTCCACGTCCCGCGCACGGCAGACCCAGTCGCCACCTGCATCACGCTCGGCCCCCAGGGACTCGATATAGTTCGCTGCCGCCGCGCCGCGATCCAGCGCCGAGCGCACGAAGTTGAAGACGAAACGCGCGTCGTTGTCGAACAGATAGGCGTCCGAGTATTCGAAGCCGCCGACGCTGTCGGCCACGTCGATCGCCGGCTCCTCGGCGGCGATGTCCGCGCGCGACAGCAGCCGCGGCGGGCGCGTGAAAGCGTTGCCGAACAGCCAGTACAGCCACGTTCCGGCCCACATGAACCAGCGCGGATAGCGAAAGCCGCGCTTGAGCGTGGTAAGGAAGCGGATCTCCTGCACCGTCGAGGGGTAGGCACGAATCAGCCGGTTGCGCGACAGGCACAGCTTGCGCACCAGACCGAAGTCGTAGCTTTCCAGATACTTGATGCCGCCCCAGGCGAGGTTCGAGGACTGGCTGCTGGTGAAGCCGGCGAAATCACCACGATCGATCAGCGCCACACGCACGCCCTGCCCGGCCAACGCCGCAGCGGCCACCGCGCCGTTGATGCCGCCGCCGACGATCAGCACGTCGAACGCCTCGCTCTTCAGTCGCGCCAGGTTGGTCTGTCTCAGAGACATGCAAAATCCGTTTGCTGCTCGTGTTTATCATTCCGATAGCACAGTATTTTACCCTCATTGCCACTACTAGACAGAACATTTCACAGTCAGTTTCCACAAACCCGATGCGAGCGGGGTTTATCTGCTGGGCACGACGGGTTAGAGTGAAAAAATACCAACTCGAAACGTTCGCCAGCCGACGCTCCACGCCGCTATTCCACCCCGCCCCAGACTCCACCTGACGCATGTCGCACAGGAGAGACTCCCATGCACGACTCCAATGACCCGCTCGGCACTCTGATTTCCCGCTTTCGCGCGGGTGAAATAGATCGCCGCGACTTCCTCAAATCGGCCGGCGCGCTGGGCGTAGGATTCGTCGCCGGTGGCGCACTAGCGCTGAATCCGTCAACGGCGGAAGCTGCAAACGTCAAACGCGGCGGCACGCTGCGCGTGGCGGCGCCAGCCACCAAGTCCATCGATCCGCTCAAGATCGACAACGCCGGCGCCATCGCAATCGTGCAACAGGTGGGTGAATACTTGGTCTGGGCCGAGCCGGACCTGAGCCTGCGCCCCGTGCTCGCCACCGCCTGGCACACCACCGACGGCGGCAAGACCTGGATATTCAAACTACGCAAGGGAGTACGCTTCCATGACGGCCGCGAGATGACCGCCGACGACGTGGTCACCACCTTCGAGCGCCTAGTCGACCCGAATAAAGCCTCCGTCGCGCGTGGCCAGTTGAGCTTCCTCAAACCCGGCGGCACCACCCGCGTCGACAAGTACACCGTGAAGTTCAGCCTGGAACGCGCCATCGGGCAGTTCCCCTACTACACCCAGATCTACAACGCGGTCATCCTGCCCAAGGACTATGCCGGCAACTTCGCCGAAAATCCGGTCGGCACGGGACCGTTCAAGCTCATCAGCTACAAGCCCCAGCAAAGCGTGAGCTACGTGCGCAACGAGCACTACTGGGACGCGGGCAAACCCTATCTGGACAAGGTCGAGATCGGCCTGTACGGCAGCCCGCAGCCGATGATCCTCGCGCTGCAAGGGGACGAAACCGACATGATGCTCGCCGTCTCGGCCAACGACGCCAAGCCGCTGGCCAGGGACAAGAACATCCATATCGACCGCGCCCACTCCTCGGCCACCCGGCTGCTGTGCATGCGCGTGGACCAGAAACCCTTCGACGATGCCCGCGTGCGCAAGGCCGTCGCGCTGTGCCTCAACCGCCCAGCCATGGTCAAGGCGCTGCTGGCGGGTGCCGGCCAAGTCGCCGACGACAGTCCCATCGCGCCGATTTTTGGCCTGAAAACCGACGTGCAGCAGCGTAAGCAGGATATCGCCCAGGCGCGCAAGCTGCTCGCTGCGGCCGGCTATTCGCAGGGCTTCGACATCGACCTACACACCAGCAACTACCTCGAACTGCCGCAGTACGCCGTGCTCGCCCAGCAGATGCTCGCGCCAGCAGGTATCCGCGTGAAACTGCGCATCGAACCGCTCAGCGTCTACTACTCGCATTGGACCAAGGTCAGCTTCGGCCTGACCGACTGGACCGGCCGCAGCACGCCCTCGCAGATCCTCAACGCGGCTTTCTCCGGCAGCTCCGACTGGAACGCCTCACACTGGCAGAACGCCAAGTTCGAAAAGCTGGTCAGCGAACTCGAAGCTGCGACCGGCGCCAAGCGCCGCAACGAACTGGCCCACGAAATCGCAGTACTGATGCTCGAGGAAACACCGGCGGCCATTGCCTACTTCATCGATCTGCTGCGGCCGATGAACCGCAAGGTGCGGGGGGTGCAGGGCAATATGTCCAACTATCTGGACCTGACCCGCGCCTGGCTCGCCTGATCCGTTCCGGAAGATGCTGCGCTATCTGGCCCGACGGCTACTCCTGCTCGGGCTGACCCTGTTCGTCGCCTCGGCGTTGGTCTTCGCGCTGACCAACGCACTGCCGGGCAACGTAGGTCGCATCATCCTCGGCCCGTTCGCTCCGGATCATGCCGTCGCCGTACTCAACCACCAGCTCGGCCTGGACCGGCCGCTGACCGACCGCTACGTCCATTGGCTCGGCGGCGTACTGAGCGGCGAATGGGGCCGCT
The DNA here is from genome assembly GCF_037381185.1 of Acidihalobacter sp. Taxonomy (NCBI): domain Bacteria; kingdom Pseudomonadati; phylum Pseudomonadota; class Gammaproteobacteria; order Chromatiales; family Ectothiorhodospiraceae; genus Acidihalobacter; species Acidihalobacter sp. The sequence continues at coordinate 39,682 of NZ_JARRQY010000010.1, read as the reverse complement.
CGCTGACCTACGAAACCCCGGTGCTGCCTCTGGTGCTGGACCGCCTCGGCCGCTCGTTGCTGCTCGCCGCCTTCAGCCTCGCCCTGCTGCTGCCGCTGGCCATCGGCGCCGGCATATACGCCGCCTTGCATGAAGGCAACTGGCTGGACCGCCTGTTTTCGGTCGGCGGCCTGGCCTTCGGCGCCATTCCCGAATTCGTCACCGGCGTATTTCTGATTCTGCTGTTCGGTATCACGCTGCACTGGCTGCCGATCCAGGCATTGCCGCCGGACCATGCCACGCTCCTGCAATGGCTCGCACACCTGCTCATGCCCGCGCTGGCCCTCGTGCTGACGCTGTTCTCCTATCTCTTCCGCATGGCGCGCAGCGGCATGCTCGACGCGCTGGACGCCGACTACACACGCACCGCCACGCTCAAGGGCCTGCCGGGCCGTACCGTGATCCTGCGCCACGTGCTGCGCAACGCCCTGCTGCCGACCATCACCGTCGCCGGCGCACAGATCGGCTGGATGGTCGGCGGCCTGGTCGTAGTCGAAACGCTGTTCCGCTACCCCGGCATCGGCAGCCTCACCTACAGCGCCGCCACGCACAAGGACCTACCGCTGCTGGTCGGCTGCACGCTGACCATCACCTTCGTCTTCGCCTGCGCGAACTTCCTCGCCGACCTGCTCTACGCGGCGCTCAATCCGCGCGCGCGCCAGGCGATCGCCGGCAGTTGAGAACCAGTTTCACCAGGAGACATACGTCCCAAATGCACCGCGCGAACATCACCCTCGGCATTGGCGGCGCCCTGCTGCTCGTGTGGATCGTCACCGCGCTCGGCGCGCCCTGGCTCGCCCCCTACTCGCCCGTCGGCATCGATTTCAGCGCCCTGGCGCAGCCACCTTCCTGGGCCCACTGGTTCGGCACCGACAACTACGGCCGCGATGTGCTCAGCCGCGTCATGTACGGCGGCCGGCAAGTATTGCTGGTCGCACCGGCCGCCACCCTGCTGGGGCTGACCCTGGGCGCCGCCATCGGTCTCGCCACGACCTACTTCGGCCATTGGGTGGACGAGGCGATCATGCGCGTGCTCGACGCTGTCATGGCGCTGCCGATCGTCGTGCTCGCCCTGCTTGCGCTGACCGTGCTCGGCCCCTCCACGCTCAACGTCATCCTCGTCATCGGCCTGGTGTTCTCGCCGCTGATCGCGCGCACCGTACGCGCTCAGGCGTTGGTCGAAACACGCCGGGAATACGTCGCCGCGGCCCGACTGCGCGGCGAGTCGGCGCTCTACGTCATGGCCGTCGAGATCCTGCCCAACGTACGCGGTCCGCTGATCGTCGAGGGCACCATCCGCGTCGGCTACGCCGTGTTCACCGCCGCCACGCTGGGCTTCCTCGGCCTGGGCGTGCAGCCGCCCACGCCCGACTGGGGCTTGATGGTCAGCGAGGGGCAGGCGCAGCTCACCGTGGCGCCGTGGGTGGTGTTGTTTCCGGCGTTGGCCATTGTGTTCGTGGTGGTTGCGGTGAGTCTGGTGGCTGATGGGTTACGGGAGCGGTTGCAGGGATGAGGCGTGCGCTTCCACTTTCCGTGAAACAGAGACCCACTGTTCAACGTAGCGGGCAATATTTCGGGCGCGAATCAGTGTCATTGCTTCCATCTAAACGCGGCAACGCGTCCGAGCCCATTTCTTTGATCGCGCAAAGAAATAGGCTGCGGAAGAAACGCACCCCGGGATCGCTTGGCATTCCGGGTGTCCTTTCTTTGGCGACTTTCTTTGGACAAGCAAAGACAGTCGCTCGCACGCTTGCACCATTAGGCAAGCAAGAACCCGGAAGTGTCCGGCGTGCGAAAAGCTGCCGCCTTGCTCAACTCCAACGTGGTCTCTTCCCCTCGCCCGACGACGCATGCACCTTCACCAAAACACCCACTCTCCAACAGGAGAGTAACTAGTGGAATACACCGCTCCCTTGCTCTCCCTTTCCAACCTCTCAATCGCCTACCGCCGCGGCAACCGCTGGCGCCGCGCGGTCAGCGACCTCACACTGGAAATCGCCCGCGGCGAGGCCTACGGCCTGGTCGGCGAGTCCGGCTGCGGCAAGACCACCGCCGCGATGGCCGTGCTGCGTTACCTGTCGCGCAACGGCCGCATCGAGGCCGGCGACATCCGCTTCGACGGGCGCGACCTGCTGGCGCTAGACGCCGAAAGCCTGCGCAAGCTGCGCGGCGACCGCATCGGCATGGTCTACCAGCACCCCGGCAGCGCGCTGAACCCGTCGCTGCGCATCGGCCGCCAGATTGCCGAGCTGTACACCACCCACCGCGGCCTAGACCGGCGCGCCGCGCAAACGGCCGCCGTCGACATGCTCGCCCGCCTGCAGATCGCCGATCCCGCGCAGGTCGCCGCGCTCTACCCGCACGAACTGTCCGGCGGCATGCAGCAGCGCGCGGTCATCGCCATGGCGCTCGCCACCGATCCCGACCTGCTCATCCTCGACGAACCGACCACCGCACTGGACGCCACCGTACAGGCGGAGATTCTCGACCTGTTCGCTGCTCTACGCCGCGAATTCAGTGCCGCGCTGCTGTTCATCAGCCACAACCTCGGCGTGGTGCGCCAGGTCTGCGACCGCATCGGCGTAATGTACGCCGGCGAGTTGGTCGAGGAGGGCGTAGCGGAAAGCGTATTCCGGCGCCCGCGCCATCCCTATACGGCCGCCCTGCTCGGCTGCATACCCGATACCACCGGCCCGGCCCTGGCCGGTCGCGAGCCCCTGGCGCATATCCCCGGCCTGCTCCCAGAACCCGGCGCCGACATTCAGAGCTGCCGCTTCCGCGAACGCTGCCCGCAGGCGCAGACCGACTGCGCCCAACATCACCCGCCGCTCGCGCCGATCACCGACACTCGCCTCAGCCGCTGTTTCCATGCGGCCGAGGTTCCCGAACCGCGGACTGCGCAGGAGACGATCGATGCCGGCGAAGCCGCCGTCACTGGATTCCGTGAACCACTGCTGCAGACCCGCAACCTGCGCCTCGACTACGCAAGAACCACCGTTCTCAGCGGCGTCAACCTCGACATCGGCCGCGGCGAAACCTTCGGTCTGGTCGGCGAATCCGGCAGCGGCAAGACCACGCTCGCCAAACTGCTCAGCGGCCTGCTGCACCCCGACGGCGGCAAAATCCGCCTGCACGGCGAACCGCTGGCCAAACATGCCGCGGGACGCAGCCGCCCGCAGCGTCGCGCGCTGCAGATGGTGTTCCAGTCGCCCGACGGCACGCTCAACCCCAGTCACCGCATCGGCGGCATCCTCAAGCGGGCCATCCGGGTGCTGGGCGACGGCGACGATACGGCGACGAAGCTGCAAAGCCTGCTGCAGGACGTCAGCCTGCCCGAGAGCGTGAGTCGCCGCCGGCCAGCGGCGCTGTCCGGCGGTCAGCGCCAGCGCGTGGCCATCGCGCGCGCCTTCGCTGGCAACCCCGAGCTGGTCATCCTCGACGAGCCGACCTCCGCGCTGGACGTATCGGTGCAGGCCGCCATTCTCAACCTGCTCGCAGAGTTGCAGCGCAACCGGGGCGTGTCCTACCTGTTCATCACCCACGATCTCGCCGTGGTCTATCACCTCGCGCACCGCATCGGCGTCATGTACCTGGGCGAACTGGTCGAGGTCGGCCCCACGGCGCAGGTCTTCGCCCCGCCCTATCATCCGTACACCGAAGCGCTGATCGCCGCCGCGCCGCGACTTCACGATGACACTGCCGCACCGCTACGCCTGCGCGGTCAGAATCCCGGCGCCGCAAACCGCCCCACCGGCTGCGCCTTTCACACCCGCTGCCCGCACGCGCGCGACATCTGTTCCCGGCAAGCTCCACCAGCGCACGAACCCGTCGACGACCACCGTATTCTCTGCCATATCCCTCCCGAGGAACTACGCAGCCTGCAAACCGATCGGCGCTGACTACCAAATAACTTCATGCCGGCGCCGCAGCCGGCCATGATCAGCATAGAGGTCATGCACCGCAGCAAGGGGGAGAACGGCGTGGCTTGCGAGGATCACGCCGCCCCAAGCGGTTCCTTCCGCTTCCGGATAGGGCGGCCGGATGCGGGATGCCGAAGACAGATAAGGCGGGGGTCAGGAAATCGGCGCAACACGCTTTTCGGAGCGGGATTTTCAGCGCTACGGCGAACGGCTGCGCGAGGAAACCGCGCTGCTGCGCGAGTGGCTGGAACGGCAGCGCTTTCCCTACCGCCAACCCGTCGGCGGCTTCGAGATCGAAGCCTGTCTGGTGGACCGCGAGCTGCGCCCGGCCCCCTGCAACAGCGACTTCCTCGCCGCACTGGACAGCCCCCTGGCCGTGCCCGAACTCGCCCGCTTCAACGTCGAGTTCAACAACCAACCGCACATATTGAGCGGACAGGCATTGAGCGACTTTCACGCCCAACTCCCCGCCCTTTGGCGGCACGCCGAATCCTGCACGGCCGATCTTGAGCTGCAACCGGCCATGATCAGCATCCTCCCCACCCTGCCCCAACCCGATCTCGGCACGCGCCACATGTCGGACATGAACCGCTATCCGGCCCTGAATTCCCGGCTTACCATGGCGCAGCGCGGTCTCGCCCATCTGGGTTTGGAAGATGCCGGGCGATGGCTGGACGTCATCGCGCAGCGAACCGCATCGCGCCAACACGGCGCGGCCTGGCAGCGCCGCTATCTGCGCGACCACGGGCATGACCTCCAGCAGCTTAAGGCGACCTATCTAACACACCAGAACAGCGACTTGCCGGTACACGCTTAGCCTCTGTGAACGCCGGACGCAAAATGGCATCTACAACATCATGACCACGCAACTGAACCAGATCGGCGACATTCCCCCGGGGCTGCTGAACGTCGGCGCTCGCGAACTGCACACCGTGCTCCCCGGCCCCACCCTGATGCACCTGCCCGGCCGTCGCGAGGCGCCGCTGTTCGTGTCGGTGCTGCTGCACGGCAACGAAGACAGCGGCCTGAGCGCCATCCAACAGGTGCTGCGCCGCTACCACTCCCGCGAACTGCCCCGCGCCCTGTCCGTGTTCTTCGGCAACGTCGACGCGGCCGCGCACGGTCTGCGCGTCCTTGAGGGCCAACCCGACTACAACCGCGTGTGGCCGGGCGGCGAAGCGCCGGACAGCCCCGAACGGCGTCTGATGACCGAAGTGGTCGAAGCCATGCGTGCGCGAGGCGTATTCGCCAGCATCGACGTACACAACAACACCGGACTCAATCCGCATTACGCCTGCATCAACCGGCTCGACCACCGCTTCATGCAACTGGCCGCGCTGTTCGGACGCACCGTGGTGTACTTCATCCGCCCGCGCGGCGTGCAATCCATGGCCATGGCCGAACTATGCCCGGCCACCACGCTGGAGTGCGGCAAACCCGGCGTCGCCGCCGGCGCCGAACACGCCGCGGAATTCATCGAAGCCAGCCTGAATCTGGCGGACATTCCCGATCATGCCGTCGCCCCGCAGGACATCGACCTGTTCCACACCGTCGCCACCGTCAAGATACCGGAGCGCTTCAGCTTCAGCTTCGAACCCGGCGCGGCCGACATCGCCTTCGAACCCGAGATCGATCACTACAACTTCCGCGAACTCTACGCCGGCACCCGCTTCGCCGCGCTGCGCCCGGACAGCATAGCCAGACTGGAGGCCCACGACGAAGACGGACGCGACGTCACCGAACGCTTCTTCTCCCACGTCGACGGCCACATCACCCTGACCCGCCCCAGCATGCCGTCCATGCTGACCCTGGACCCTCGGATAGTGCGCCAGGACTGTCTGTGCTACCTGATGGAACGCCTGACGGCACCGCTGTCGGATCAATAGACGGATCGGCGCCGATACTGACCCAGATCAATATCCTCGCCCCGCCGATGGTTAAACTCGGCGGATCGCCGTACGCGCCATCCCGAGGAAGACCATGGAGTTCGATATCGCCGTCGTCGGCGCCGGCCCCGCAGGCCTCAGCTTCGCCCGCTCGCTCGCCGCCAGCGGCCTGAGCATCGCCCTGATCGAACAGCAGCCCGAAGCGACGCTGGCCGACCCGCCCTTCGACGGACGCGAAATCGCTCTCACGCATCACTCGGCCGACATCATGCACCGCCTGGGCCTGTGGGAACGGATTTCTGAGGAAGACATCTCGCCGCTGCGCGACGCGCAGGTCTTCAACGGCCCCTCGACCTACGCCATGCGCGTAGACCACAAGATCAGCCGCAAGGACGAACTGGGCTACCTCGTGCCCAACTACCTGATTCGCCGCTCCGCCTACGAGGCGACCCGCGGACAGGACGGCCTGACCCTGCTGACGGAGACCCGCCTCACCGGCATCCGCACGCACGACACGCATGCCGAGTTGGATCTGTCCGACGGACGGCAACTGCGCGCGCGACTGGCCGTGGCCGCCGACACCCGCTTTTCCGACACCCGCCGCGCCATGGGCATCAGCGCCACCATGCACGACTTCGGCAAGACCATGCTGGTGTGCCGCATGGCACACAGCGTGCCGCACGAACACGTCGCCTGGGAGTGGTTCGACTACGGCCAGACCATGGCCCTGCTGCCGCTCAACGGCTTGCGTTCCTCGGTCGTGCTGACCCTGCCGCAGCGGCAGATGCAAGCCGTGCTCGACATGCCCGAAGAAGCCTTCAACCGCGACATGGAAAACCGCTTCCAGTACCGCCTCGGGCGCATGCAGATGAGTAGCCCGCGCTGTTCCTATCCTCTGGTCGGCGTCTATCCCAAGCGCTTCGTGGCGCGCCGCTTCGCCCTGATCGGCGACGCCGCCGTCGGCATGCACCCGGTCACCGCGCACGGCTTCAACTTCGGGCTGCGCGGCCAGGAAGCGCTGGCGCGCGAAATCCTCAACGCCCACGAAACCGGCCGCAACATCGCCGACTCCGCCCTGCTGTCCCGCTACGAACGCGACCACCGCCTCGCCACGCGCCCGCTCTATCTGGCCACCCAGGCCATCGCCCAGCTCTATACCAACGACACCCTGCCCGCGCGCACACTGCGCAGCATCGCCCTGCGCCTGGGCCAAAACTTCGCGCCGTTCAAGCAAACCCTGGCCGCGACGCTGACCGGCGATCCGGTGCTGCCGCCGTGGCGCGGTGGAAAGCTGCGAGGGGCTGAGTGAAAACTCCACCGGCTTAGAACCGGAGGAGTCTTCATTGCGATGGAACTGACCAGTGCTTGGCCGAGCATGGGCGCAACGAGGGAACATCGTACCCGGGGACATTCGTTCTGGCGGAGGGGATAACGCAACGGCGTCGCGCACCGTTTGTTGCATCAGTTCACGCCTGATCCGCCCGGGCAGGTTAGACGCCCCTGCCCGGGATCGGATGATGGAGGAAAGCGTCAAGCCTCATGCGTACCGGTGGCACACACGCCGGCGCCCTGCCAGGCCCTGTCCCAGCAGCGCCAGCAACCCGGTGCCGAAGATGCCGATATCAGGAGGCTCGGGAACCGGTACGCCCGTTCCGGCAATGACGGTGGAACTCACTGACACAAGCGACCGTCCCGCGCAACTATCGGTAATGCATGTAGCCGAGAACGTGGATTTGTACACGTCGTTCTGGTTCATGTCGTATCCGGGATCGCCGAACGCACCGGCGACCGAAGCGTAGGAGAATGCTTCGGCATTCTGAACCCGGTAGTCAACCGACGAGTTGAGGGGGTTCGAAGCTGAGCCTCCATCCCTGCCAGAGCTGCTATAGCCATAGTTGTCGGGGATGGCCAAAGCGTCGACGTTACCGGTCGTACCGTTCACCATATCCTGCATCTGCAACGATGTGGTCATGTCATTGGGCGTCAGACCCGCGCATTTCAGGTTGAGCGAGAACGCGAATCCCCAGGCCGAGCCAGATTTATCCGCCACCGTGGCCGCTCCAATCGGCACATTGTAGATGCTGCTGTTGACTTGAGACGCCGTCCCAAATACTGCGGCGGACGCGATGCGCCTGCAGCTACCCGGAGGCTGCAAACCGTTTTCGACCGCACCTGCCCGGCAGGCGAATGTCCGCTCCGAGTTCAAACAGAGCTATCCGGACTCTTGGCTTGCGTGTACCCGGCCCCATCAGCCTCTATATTTACTGCTGAGCGTATAACCACCGAGTACAATGAAACACTGGGCAATCTTTCTGCGCGGCGTCGCTCCCAGCGGCAAGAACCGGGTGCCGATGGCTGAGCTACGCGCCGCCCTGGGTGACTCCGGATTGCTGGATGTGCGGACGTACATCCAAAGCGGCAACGTCATTGCCAAATAGAACCTGGATCGATCGTCGCCGCAAGCCCTCGTCCACGACGTCATTGCCCGTGAAATCGGAGCCGATATCTCTGTAATTGCGCGGACACACGATCGACTCAAGCGGATCATGGGAGGCAATCCATTTCCTTCGAACGCGGCTTCTCGGACGTACTTTTCTCTGCTCACGACGACTCCGGCAACGCAACAGGTGGAAAACCTGGTCCAGCTCGACTTTTCGCCCGATAGCGTGAGAATCGTCAACGACATCATCTACACCTTGTACGCAACGAAATACAGCGACTCGAAGTTCAACAATAATTTCTTCGAGCGAAAACTGAAGCTTGCCACGACCACTCGGAACTTCAACACGATGTCTCGTTGTATAGAGCTGAGTGCATAGGCACACCCGTAACTGACTGTTGTCGTCGTTCAGGCGCGCTCGAGAGAAGGAAGGACGAAAGTGAATACGAACGGTTTCGCCGCGAGTTGTCCGCAAACCGTGAACGAGGAGACTATCTCTATAGCGTCACGTCTTTCGTTTATCACGGACAACGCGCATAAGCTTCGACTCAGGAAAACTCCGCAACGATCCGGGTCAAATCAGCGGCAAGGCGGGTGACCCGCCCCCAATCCGGCTGCTTCCAGTCCACGGAAGTCAGTGCGCCGCCGATGCCGGCACCAAGCGCGCCGGCGGCCAGATATTCAGCCAGGTTGTCTGCGCCGATACCACCCACCGCAAGCAGCTCGAGATCGGGATACGGTCCACGCAAACTGCGCAGGTAATCCGCCCCGAGCGCGGTGGCGGGAAACAGCTTGACGACGCCGCAGCCCTGCTCGCGTGCGGCGGCAATCTCCGTCGGCGTCATGGCGCCGCAAAGCACCGGAATTCCGGACGCGCCCGCATACGCTGCAACTTCAGAAACAACGTGAGGCGTGACGAAGAACATCGCGCCGGCTTCCTTTGCCTGCTCCGCCAGCGCGCCGGACACCACCGTGCCTGCGCCGACAAGCATATCGGGCGGACGCGCCGCAGCAAGCGCGCGCAGGCCGTCCAGCGCGGCCGGCCGACTCAAGGACACCTCCAGCAGGCGAATGCCGCCAGCATACAGCGCCTGTGCCATGGCTTCGGCATATGCCGGCGGCACCCCGCGCAGAATGGCGAGTATACGGTGCCGACGAAGCGTCGCTAGAAACGTCTCGATGGACATATCGAATCGACCTCCCTACGCCCGCGCCGTCGCGGCTTCGACGACGCCAAGTTCCACGGCACGCTCGAACAGCGCCACTGCACCCCGCGCGGCGGCTTCGTCCGACGTCGCTTCATCGACAAGCCGCACCTCACCGTACTCCGCGCCACCCAGGCAATCATGCAACAAGGGACCGAACGCGCCCTTGCCGTAAATCACCGTGGTCACGGCACGCCCGCGATATCCCTCCAGCATCTGCAGATCGAGTCCGGTCAGCGCGCCGAGCAGCAGTGCAGTAGCCTCGGTATGGCGGCGGGCCCACAGCTGCTCCGCCGCACGCACCAGAAACAGCGCACGTCCCAGGCCCTCGCGGCGGGCCAGATCGAGGCCGAGACGCCACATCTCCGGCGCCGGCTCGAAGTCCAGTGCGCTCAGCGTGCTGCCGGAAAGCACCGTATGGCATCGCACGGCATCCAGCAGTTCGCCGGTCAGCGCCGTGCTCGACGCTGCGATCGCCGGCCCCTCATCCACCAGAATCGCCTTGTGGTGCGACCCGAGGTGCAAAAACAACGCCGGCATGACGATTCGCGACTGGTCCAACAGACCGGCGATCTCTGTCTCCTCGCCACGCATCAGATCTACCGTGTGCAGATTGGCGGCGTCGATCGGTCCCTCGGGCAAGGTCTTCACGCCCGGCACGAAATGGAACGGCAGTTCGCACAGTTCAGGAAAGCGTGCTCCGACCATGCCGCGGGCAAGATCATCCAGGGTTGCCGGCGCACGCAGGTGCGGCACCTCGTACAGCCCCAGGTTGGAGGTAATCATCCCGGAGCAGATCACCGCGACGGGCTCCGCACCCTGCCGCGCTTCGCCTATCGCTTCGCGCAGTGCAGCGGCGAGCGCACCGTTGTGCCCGGCAGCGGCGGTGTCGCGCGAACCGACGGCGCGCAGCGCGGTCGCTACAATGCGACCGCCGTGCCACAACCGCACGCGGGTGTTGCTGGTGCCGGAATCGACGACCAGATAGGTGCCCATCACGTCACCGGCGCTTGCCAGGCTCCGTTGACGAGTCTGCGCAATCCGAGGGGGTTGTGCTCGCGCAGGGCCTCGGGCAGCAGCGCATCGGGGCAGTCCTGGTAACAAACCGGACGCACGAAGCGCTCGATCGCCAGCGTGCCCACCGAGGTCGTCTGCGCGGCGGTGGTCGCCGGCCACGGCCCGCCGTGCACCATCGCATCGCAGACCTCCACTCCGGTCGGGAAACCGTTGAACAGCACCCGCCCGACGCGCCGCTCCAGCGCACCGATCAGTTCGGCCTGCGCGGGCAATTCCTCCGCCGTGCCGTGCAGGGTGGCGGTGAGCTGACCGGGCAGCGCTCGGACGATGGCGGCCATCTGATCGAGGCCATCGAGTTCGACGATCAGCCCGCTCGGACCAAACACCTCCTCAGCCAACTGCGGGTTGGCGGCGAAGGTCTCGCCACTGACGCGGTACACGTGCGCGGCCGCACGCCCATCGGCCTCGGCGCCGGTGGCGATCGCCTGCACGCCGCCGGCGCCGCTCAGGCGCTGCGTGCCGGTTTCGTAGGCGGCCAGGATGCCGACGTGCAGCATCGACTGCGCGGCCTGCGCCTGGGCCGCTGCCCCCAGCGCGCTACAAAAGCGCTCCAGCGCCGACCCGCGCACCGCGAACACCAGTCCGGGGTTGGTGCAGAATTGACCCACGCCCAGAGTGAGCGAGGCGAAGTAGGCCTGCGCCAGCGCCTCGGGGTCGCGCTCGAGCGCCCCGGGCAGCAGGAACAACGGATTGACGCTGCCCATCTCGGCGTACACCGGGATCGGCTCGGGCCGAACCTGCGCCAAGCGCGCCAACGCGGTACCGCCGGCGAACGAGCCGGTGAAGGCCACCGCCTGAATCGCCGGATGTTCGACCAGCGCACCGCCGACGGCGTTGCCGGCCCCGTACAGCAGGCTGGACACGCCAGCTGGCATGTCCGCGGCCGCTACCGCACGCCGCAGCGCCGCGCCGACCACGGCCGAGGTCAGCGGATGGCCCGGATGGGCCTTGAACACCACCGGGCAGCCCGCGGCCAGCGCCGAGGCGGTATCCCCGCCGGCCACCGAGAAGGCCAGCGGGAAGTTGCTGGCACCGAACACGGCCACCGGGCCGAGCGGCACCCGGTACTGGCGCAGGTCAGGGCGCGGGGGCGTGCGCTGCGCATCGGCATGGTCGATGCGCGCGCCCAGGTAGTCGCCGCGGCGCACCACCTCGGCGAACAGGCGCAGCTGGCCGGTGGTGCGGGCCAGCTCGCCGCGGGCGCGCGCCTCGGGCAGTGCGGTCTCGGCGGGGATGGTCTCGGCCAGGCGGTCGGCCTCGGTCTCGAGCTCGTCCGCGATACGCTCCAGAAAGCCCGCGCGCGCCTCGACCGGGCGGGCACGATAGGCCCCGGCCGCCTCGGCCGCGGCACGGCAGGCGCGGTCTATCTCCGCGGCCGTGGCCTCAGGATAGCCGGCATCCGTCACCGGACCTTCGGCGCTCGCCTGGCCCGCAATGTCATGCCCTCGATACTCGTCCATAAATCCTCCTTTTCCGTGTATGTGTTCCGGCGTCGTCTTACAGCACTCCACGCGCGGCAAGGTTGCGCATCAGCGCGCCCGCGCCGAAGGTCCAGGGGGCGCAGCGGTCGCTGGTACGCACGCGATTCGACAGACAGCCGAGCTCCGGTGCCGATATGCCGACCACGTCGTCCGCATGATGAGTGAATCCGCTGCCGGCCTCACCGCGATCCTGGACCGGGGCGAACAGCGTGCCCAGCAGCAGCACGACACCGTCCGGATACTGATGGTTCTCGTTGAGCGTGGCTTGCGCCAGCGCCGCCGGCGAACGACTGATCTGCGCCATGCTGCTGGTGCCGTCGAGACGGAAGCCGTCGCTGCCGTCGACGCGAACGCTGACTTCGACATGCTGCAGATCTTCCACACCCCAGCGCTGGTCGAACAACCGAATGAAGGGGCCGATAGCGCAACTCGCGTTGTTGTCCTTGGCCTTGCCGAGCAGCAAGGCGGAGCGTCCCTCGAAATCGCGGAGGTTGACGTCGTTGGCCAGCGTGGCGCCCACCATCCGTCCGTCGCTGGCGAGCAGCACCGCCACCTCGGGCTCGGGGTTGTTCCAGCGCGAAGCCGGATGGATGCCGACGTGGGCTCCGATGCCGACGCTGGACAAGGGCTGAGCCTTGGTGAATATCTCGGCGTCCGGCCCGATGCCGACCTCCAGGTACTGCGACCACAGGCCACGCTTGATCAGGGTTTGTTTGAGCGACATTGCCGCCGGTGAACCCGGCACCAGCTCGACGAGTTCGGTGCCGATCATGCCGACTATCTCGCGGCGCAGATCGGCGGCACGCTGCGGCTCGCCCTTGGCCTGCTCCTCGATCACACGCTCCAGCATGCTCGCCGCGAAAGTCACGCCGGCCGCCTTCACCGCCTGCAGGTCGACGGGCGACAACAGCCACGGGCGCTGCGGATCGCGCGCTTTCTCGTCGCTGTTGGCGAGCACCTCGGCGATCCCACCGATGGAACGGCCGCGCGTGTCGTCCAGCAGTCCCTTCGGATCGGGCGATTCCAGCACGTCGCGCACGGTCGGCGCCATCGACGTCGTAACGTCGAACAACTCCCCGCCGCGCACGGCAACCACCGCGGGTCCGGCGCACTCGGGCAACCAGACGCGCCCCAGAAGCACGGCGTCGGCATCGGCAGGCAGAACACGCTGCGGGTCGAGTTCCAGCGCATTGCTCATAACATGCGCACCGGCGGCGCCAGACCGTCGGTCTGCACGATACGGTTGCTCAGCGGCAGCCCGAAGGGATCGGCCTGCAATTCGAAGACGTCGCCCGGCCTGGTCCGCACACCCTCGGCGAAACTCAGCGTTGCGGTACCGAAGAAATGGACATGCACGTCGCCCGGAACGCGGTGTGCGGCATACTTGAAGTGATGCGCTTCCAGGTTGGCGATGCTGTGGCTCATATTGTCCTCGCCGGAACTGAACGGACTATCCCAGAGCACCTCCCCGTCGCGCAGGATACGCACCCGCCCCCGCACGTCGCCGGGCAGCTCCCCCACCAGCAGTTCCGGCCCGAACGAGCAGGCGCGCAGCTTGGAATGCGCCAGATAGAGGTAGTTCTGCCGTTCCGTCACATGGTCGGAAAACTCGTTGCCCAGCGCGAAGCCCAGACGCACCGGCGTGCCGTCGTCGGCAATGACGTACACGCCGACGATCTCCGCCTCCTCGCCACCGTCCAGCGCGAAACTCGGCAGAGACAACTCCTCGCCTGGGGCGGCCACGATGCTGCCGTCGCCCTTGTAGAACCATTCGGGCTGCACCCCGGTCTGTCCCGCCGTCGGCTTGCCTCCCTCAAGGCCGAGTCGAAACATCTTCATGGAATCGGTGAGCGGCTCGCCGGCCTCGATGCTGCGGTGCATGCGGTCGCGCCCTTCGGCGCTGCCGAGATGGGTCAGGCCGGTGCCGCTGACCATCACGTGCGCTGCGTCCGGATGATCTATGGGCGGCAGCAGGCGTCCCTCGGTCGCCAGCGCCTGCAGATCGACCTCTTCACCGCCTACAAGACCTTCGATCATCGTCGCCAGTCCCACGCCTTCGTACAGCGCGCGGCGGGCCAGTTCGTAAACGCTGGATACGTCGCTCAGGCGCACGGCGCCTACGGCTTCGCGGTCGGCGACGACCATACGCTCGCCGGTTCGGCTGCGGGCCTGGATCAATCTCAATGACATGCTGGTTTCTCCTCGGAAACGCATTGATTGAACGGCTGATCGAGCGGTCTACGCGCAGTGCTCCCGGCTCGCTCATTCGTCGGATATGCCGCTACGGCGACGGTCGCCCGTCGTCCGGGCGGCCGAAGCGGTTCGGCGGCAGGCCGCGAACGCCTGGGCGCAGACGGAACAAGGCGCCGGCCAGCGGCTCGTCGTCGCGGCCGCGGGCCGCGGTCGTGACGTACAGCTCATCGAACCCGGCGCCGCCGAACGTGCAGGAAGTCACCTGCGTTGCCGGAATCCGCACGCGCCGGTCGAACCGCCCGTCGGGATGAAAACGACTCAGGCAGGAGCCTCCGAAATGGGCGACCCACAAACCGCCTTCGGCATCGCAGGTCATGCCGTCGGGAAAGCCGTCCTGCGCATCGAAGCGGATGTGCACACGCTTGCCGGAAAGCACGCCCTGCTCGGAGCAGTCGAGCGCATAGACGGTGCGAACCGCAGTGTCGGTGTGATACAGCGTGCGCCCGTCGGGGCTGAACGCGGGGCCGTTGGCGATGACGTAGGGGCGGTCGACGGCAACCATGCCGCGATCGTCGAGGCGATAGAGCGCCCCGCTGGCGTCGCGCTCGGCAGCGTCCATGCTGCCGGCCCAGACCCGTCCGGCGGGGTCCGCCTTGGCATCGTTGAAACGGTTGCCCGGCAGATGCGCTTCGGGCCGAGCCAGTTCCTCGACCACCCGCGGCCCCGACTCGTCCAGCCGCAGATGCACGATGCGCGAACGCAGCCCGGCGATGAAACCATCGCCGTCGCCGCGCTCGATCAACCAGCAGCAAGCCTCGTCTAGCGGCCACTCCCGCTTGGCACCTTCGGCCGGACGATACTGCAGCAGCCGCGCACCCAGGATGTCGACGAACAGCAACGCTTCCAGGGACGACGCCCAAAGCGGCCCTTCGCCCAACTCGGCGCGTGCGTCCCATAGACATTCGACTTCTTCCACACTCACCCCCGACTCTCGCGGCGCACGAAAAACACCGGTAGAGGAAACATAGACGCCATACCAATAACCTTCCAATCCATAAATCGCTAGGTTTTGATATATATTTGAGTATCAAATAACGTGGAGTTCCATGACGATGAAACAGTTGCCGGCCGACTGGTTCCTACGCGCCCGCCTGAAGATGCGCCATCTGCAGCTCTTCGCCGCACTGGACGAGCACCGCAATATCCACCGCGCCGCCGAAACGCTGGGCATGAGCCAACCGGCCGCCTCCAAGCTGCTCGGCGAACTCGAATACCAACTCGACGTACCGTTGTTCGAGCGCCAGCCGCGCGGAGTGGAACCGAACTGGTATGGGGAAGTGCTCATTCGCCACTCGCGCGCGATCCTGGCCGAGCTGAACAATGCCGGTGAAGAGCTCTCGGCGCTGCGCAACGGCAACGGCGGACGCGCCGCGGTCGGCACGGTGGCGCCCGGCATCGCCCTGTTGGGCCGTTCGGTCGAAGAGGTGCAGCGGGAACATCCGCGCGTGCAGATCGCCATCGACATCAACGTCAGCCACATGCTGGTACAGGGACTGGCCGAAGGGGATTACGACTTCGTCCTGGCTCGCATACCAGACGACATATCGCCCAACCGCTTCATCTACGAGGAAATCGGCAGGGAAAACCTATGTTTCGTCTGCCGTCGCGAACATCCGCTGGCCGAGCGGGAGAACGTCACCCTGCAGGACATGGCTTCGTTCACCTGGGTGCTTGAGCCTCCCGACGGCCTGCTGCGCCAGCGCATGAACGACCTGTTGCTGGAAGCGGGTATCGCGCCACCGCAGCAGATCATCGATACCCGTTCAGTGCTGGTTTCGATGGCGCTGATCGACCGCACGGACGCAATCACGGTCATTTCGCAGGGCATCGTCGACCTGGCCTTCGACCCCGAACGCTTCTGCGTCCTGCCCTTCGCGTCCCCGCTCAAACTCAAACCGTTCGGCATCGTCCGCCTGCAGGGACGCAAGCTCTCGCCGGGAGCGCTGCAGCTCATCCAGACCGTGCATGCTATCGCCCGGGCGGAGAGCGGCGGCTAATGCCGTGTCCCGCGCGGCGAGAGGAAGAGGTTATGTCAAAGACAAAACCGTTGGGTTCTGAAACTCTGAAGCGTTAATTCGTAGGTTGGGGTAAGCGAAGCGAACCCCAACATCACCCACGCCCACCGCGTTGGGGTGCGCTTCGCTTACCTCAACCTACTTCTCATAAGCCGAATACGTAGCTCGGAGGTTCGGGACACAACATGCTTTGCCTTTTAGGCCTTGCCTCGAGCGTGCGCCCCGGCACGGGGTCGGGCGGCAGGGAGGTCGGCCGAACAGGTTTTCGCCTGGAGAGCGAGTGCCTGCAGTGCCCCGTAATGGGGTGTGCGCTCGAGGTTTGCCCGCCAGGGGCCTTTCGGGCGCGGCGCCGGATTCGCACACGAAACAAACCGCTGGCGCCTATCGAAAAATACCCGCCTCGAACGAACACATAGCCGGCAAAACGATAGCGTCTAGTGCGAGTCCCTGGCCACCTCCGCTCCGCTGCCGCCGACCAGAAAATCCAGATCGGCCCCTCGGTCGGCCTGCAGCACGTGATCCACGTAGAGGCGCGCCCAGCCGCGCTCGGGAGGCTGCGGCGGCCGCCATCCCGCCCGGCGGCGATCGAGTTCCTCGTCGTCGACCTCCAAAGTCAACGTCCTGGCCGGCACGTCCAGGTTGATGACGTCCCCGTCGCGCACCAGCGCCAGCGGGCCGCCCACCGCCGCTTCCGGCGCCGTGTGCAGCACCACGGTGCCGTAGGCCGTGCCGCTCATGCGCGCATCCGACAGCCGCACCATGTCGCGCACGCCCTTGCGCAGCAGCTTCGGCGGCAGCGGCATGTTGCCCACCTCGGCCATACCGGGATAACCCTGCGGCCCACAGTTCTTGAGCACCAGCACGCAGTTTTCGTCGACGTCCAGCGACTCGTCGTTGATGCGCTCGTGGAACTCCTCGATGGATTCGAACACCACGGCCCGGCCGCGGTGCTGCAACAGATGCGGGCTGGCCGCCGACGGCTTGATGACGGCGCCGTCCGGCGCCAGGTTGCCGCGCAGCACGGCGATGCCGGCCTGCTCGCGCATCGGCTTGTGCCACTCGCGGATGACCTCGCGGTCGAAGCACTCGGCATCGCGCACGTTGTCCCATAGCGTGCTGCCGTTGACGGTGATCGCGTCGCGTTCGAGCAGACCCTGTTCGCCGAGTTCCCGCAGCACTGCCGGCAGGCCGCCGGCGTAATAGAAGTCCTCCATCAGGGCCTTGCCCGAAGGCTGCAGGTCGACGATGCAGGGCAGATGCGAACCCAACTCGTCCCAATCGTCCAGTTTCAGCTCCACGCCGAGCCGCCCCGCCAGCGCCAGCAGGTGGATCACCGCATTGGTGGAGCCGCCGATCGCGGCATTGGCGCGAATGGCGTTGACGAAAGCCTCACGCTTGAGGATTTTGGACATGCACAGGTCCTCGCGCACCATGTCGACGATGCGCCGGCCGGTGAGCTGCGCCTGGGTGAAGCGCCGCGCGTCGACCGCCGGGATGGTGGCGTTGCCCGGCAGGGCCATGCCCAGCGCCTCGACCATGCTGGCCATGCTCGAGGCCGTGCCCATGGTCATGCAATGTCCCTTGGAGCGGTGCATGCACGATTCTGCTTCGACGAATTCCTCCATCGACATGGTGCCTGCCCGCACCTCTTCGGACATCTGCCATACGCCGGTGCCCGAACCCAGCGTCTTGCCGCGATAGCGCCCGTTGAGCATCGGGCCACCGGACAGGCCGATGGTCGGCAGGTCGCAGCTGGCCGCCCCCATCAGCAGCGATGGCGTCGTCTTGTCGCAGCCCATCATCAGCACTACCCCGTCGATGGGGTTGCCGCGGATGGATTCCTCCACGTCCATGCTGGCGAGATTGCGGAACAGCATCGCCGTCGGCCGCATCTGGGTCTCGCCCAGCGACATGACGGGAAACTCCAGCGGAAATCCGCCGGCCTCCCAGACGCCGCGCTTGACCCAGTCCGCCAACTCGCGCAGATGCGCATTGCAGGGGGTTAGCTCGGACCAGGTGTTGCAGATGCCGATCACCGGGCGTCCGTCGAACAGATCGTGCGGATGCCCCTGATTCTTCATCCAGCTCCGGTATAGAAACCCGTCCTTGCCTTCACGCCCGAACCAGTTCTGGCTACGCCTGGTGGCCTTCTTCTCATCATTCATCTTGCGCTACTCCTGAGACGGTTCTAACCGGGATGACAATTGCCGGCTTCGATGCTATCAATAGAGAAACATAACCGAATAGACCTGTTATGTTTATTGTTCGATAACATTTTGTATATCAATTAGGAGAAGAATGCCGATGGCATCACAGCACGCTGTCTATCCCAGCCTGGCCGGCCGGGCGATCTTCATCACCGGCGGTGGCAGCGGCATCGGCGCCAGCCTGACGCGCGCCTTTTGCCGCCAACAAGCCAAAGTCACCTTCGTCGACATCGCCGACGAGGAAAGCCGCGCCCTGGCCGAGGACGTGGCGGCGGAAACGGGTGTCAGGCCCGACTATCTGCCCTGCGACATCCGCGACATCACCGCGCTGCAAGCGGCCATAGAAACCACGCGCCAGCGTCACGGCAACATCTCCGCCCTGGTCAACAACGCCGCCAACGACCAGCGCCACCGCATCGAGGACGTCACCGTCGAGTACTGGGACGACCGTATGGCGGTGAACCTGCGACCGATGTTCTTCGCCGCGCAGGCAGTGTTGCCGCAGATGCGCGAACTCGGCGGCGGCTCGATCATCAACTTCGGCTCCGTCAGTTGGCGCATGGGCACTCCCGACGTACCCGCCTACGCCTCCGCTAAGGCCGCCGCGCACGGCCTCACGCGCAGCCTTGCCCGCGACCTCGGGGTGCACAACATCCGCGTCAACACCCTGGTGCCCGGCTGGGTCATGACCGAACGCCAGCTCACGCTCTGGGTGACCCACGAAGCCGAAAAGGTCATCGACGCCAATCAGTTCCTGAAAGCGCGCGTGCAGCCCGAACACATCGCCAACATGGCGCTGTTTCTGGCCGCGGACGACAGCGCGCTATGCAACGCGCAGGAGTTCATCGTCGACGGCGGCTGGGTCTCTTCCTAGAAAGCCTCCGCGGCCCGCCTGCGGAGGCAGGCGGGCCGGCAATCGGTCGGTTACGACGCCCTGACCTGCTGCTGCGCTTCCCGATACTCGTTGACCACCAGATCCGTGAGTTCCCGGATCGAGGTGTCCTTGGTGCGGCAATCGAAGGCGATACGACCGTTCTGCAGCAGATTGACCCGATCGCACACGTCGAACACCTGCGCATAGTTGTGCGCGACGATGATCACCGATACGCCGCCCTCCTCCTTCAGACGTCGGATGAGATCCAGAATCTGCGCGCTCTCGCGCACGCCCATCGCTGCGGTGGGTTCGTCCAGCAGCAGCACCCGCGCATCCGAGTAGACCGCGCGCGCCACGGCGACCGCCTGTCGCTGGCCGCCGGAGAGCTTGGAGATGTCCACGTCGACCGAGGGCACGTTCACACCGATGCGCTTTAGCTGATCCTCCGCGATCCGGCGCATCTCCTTGTCGTGCAGCACGCGCAGAAAGCCGCCGCGGGTAATTTCGCGGCGCAGAAACATGTTCCGGTAGACGCTCAAAGTGCTGACCACGGCGAGGTCCTGGTACACCACTTCTATGCCGCATTGGCGGGCATGCCGCACCGACTGAAAGCTCACCGGCTGGCTGTCCATGAACAGTTCACCGCTGCTGGGCTTGTGAAAGCCGGTCAGTATCTTCATCAGCGTCGACTTGCCGGCACCGTTGTCGCCCAGCAGCGCCAGCACCTCGCCGGGCTCGAGACGGAACGACACGTCCTTGAGAGCGGTCACGGCGCCGAACGACTTGGACAGGTTCTCGCCGCGCAACACGGCGCCGTCCGATGCAACAGCACTCATGACTTGCCTCCTTTCTCACGTATGCGGTTGAGCCGCACGTTCATGAACATCGTCACCACGATGGCAACGCCGAGAATCATGTCGAAGGTGTAGGCATTCACACCCAGGATGGTGAAGCCATCCTTGAGTACGCCGAGCGCTACCGCGCCGAGCAGCGCGCCGATGACGGTTCCCGAACCGCCGGTGAGCAGCGTGCCGCCGATCACCGCCGAGGCGATCGCCATGAACATGATCTGTGTTCCCCCGGCAAGCGGATCGATGGAGCCGATGCGAAACGCATCGAGCACGCCCGCCAGTCCGCCGAGGGTGCTGCACAACATGAAGTTGCCGATCTTGATCAGGCCCGTCTGAATCCCGACCTCGGCCGCACCGACCGGATTGCCGCCGGTGGCGACGGTGTGCAGTCCCCAGCGGGTTTTCATCAACAGGAACTGAAACGCCACCGCGATGCCGATCGCCCAGAGAATTTCGATCGCACCGCCCTGTGCCCCGAACACCATCGCCAGCATGCCGCTGCCCTGCGGCTGCACGGGGTAGCCGCCGGAAATGGTCAGGTTGAAGCCGTTCAGGAAGAACAACATTCCGAGCGTCGTGACGAAGGACGGGATGCCCAACCCCACCGTGATGACGCCGTTGATCAGGCCGACCAGCGCCGCAGCCACCAACCCCAGAACGACCGCCGGCAACAGCCCGATCCCCGCATGCTGGGCGAAATACATGATGAATGGGGCCAATGCGTAGACCTGCCCTACCGACAGGTCCAATTCGCCACAGATGAGAACCATGACCTCACCGGCGGCAATGATCGCCGCTGCAGCGACGTACTGACCGATCACTCCAAGGTTGTCCTGCGTCAGAAAATACGGAGAGGAAAACCTGAAATAAACAAACAAGGCCAGCACGGCGAGCAGAATCCCCGTTTCCCGCCAATGCAACACCTTGCGCAATGCATTGACGTAGCGATATGCCGGGCTGGAAACCGGCCGCACGGATGCGGCCGGGCTATCTTCATTACCTACAGTCATGATCGATCAACCCGCCGCAATCGGTCCGGAACGGTGAATCATTTCCACCGCGCTCGAATTGCCTTCATAGCGGCTCTTCGTCTGCAGGTAAGGCATGACGCTGCCGGCCGTCACGAACTTCAGACCGGTATTGATGTTGGCCGGCCCGGTGAGGCCTCCGGACATCTTGTACAGGAACATTTCCAACACGGTGTAGAAACCCTGCAGATAGGGCTGCTGGTCGATGGTGAAATCCAGGTAGCCTTCGTGGATATCCTTGAGGGTCCCGGGCAACAGATCGAAGCCGCCCGCCTTGACACCTTTTTTGACTAGGTTGTGCTTGCGCATGGTCGCCCCCACCGCCTCGGTGCTGCCGGCATCCACTGCGAACATGCCCTTGACGTTCGGATGCCCCAGATAAAAGGATTCGACGCGCGAGAACTCCTCGTTGACCGTCGCACCGCTGGCCACCTCGAACAGCTTGATGTTCTTGCCGGACGCCTTGATGGCATCCTTGGCGCCGTCGAGGCGTGGCTGGATGTTGAGCTGCCCGGGCGTTGCGATGAAGCCGGCCACGTCGCCCGAATCCACCAGACTCGCGATACGTTCGCCGAGCGCCTTGCCGGCGTCATAGAGATTCTGACCGATGTAGGCCAGACGATGGTTAGAGGCCACGTCGGCGTTGTAGGAAAACACCGGGATTCCGGCTTTCAGCGCCCGATCCGTCGGCCCATTGAAGGCGTGCTGATCGACCAGGGCGACCGCAATGGCGTCGGCATGCGAGGTGATTGCCGCGTTCATCGAGTTGACCATCTCGCTGGCGATGGAGCGCTGCGACCCCGTCCACTGGTAAGTGCAGCCAAGCAGTTCGCACGCATCCTGGATACCGTACTGCGTGGGCACGAAGAACGGGTTGGTCGTCACGTGGTTGACGAAGACGAAATGCCACTTCGGATGCATCGGGAAAGGACTGCTACCCGTTTCGGCGGCACGGGCGAATTCGGGCATACCGGTCGCCGCAGCAAGGCCCAGCAGAGCGCTTCCAGCCAGGGTGCTTTTCAGCACTGTTCGCCGCGAAGGCGACTGCGCACCGACCTCGTCGTTGGATCCGTTTCCTTTCATCTCATTCCTCCTCATTGTCGTATCCATGCTGATACGCTGGTTTTATGCGGAGTCTGCGGGCATATACCGCGACGCCGACAGCGTCTACCCGGCCACTCGCGCAACTCCCTCCTCGCGCAGCCCCCTAGGCGAACGAACTCGCAAAGAGCACCGCTATGTAAAGCTATAGAAGGCTTTTCAATAACCTTCAAATATTATTTAAAGACTTAAAGATAACAATTTGTATATACATATACCGTTCAACACCGCCCCCAAAACCACGCGTACCCCACAAACTCCGGAAATCCCAACGGCCTCCTCACGGGATTCAAATACGATCGAGCAACACCTCGACCGAAGTGGAAAAACGGGCGCCGGACGGCAGGACCATCAGTCCCGAGCCATTGTTGAAGGCATCGATGTTCGCGCTCATCGGCTCGACGGCCAGCGAACGTCTGTGCGGCGGGGTAAACAGCTGCAGGTAACCCAGCGACTCGTCCGGAATCACGCTCAAGCACGCCTCCGGTGACTCCATCCGGATCATCGGCGGCGCATCTCGCGACAACACGAAACAGCTGTCCAGATGTTCCCGCCCGATTTGCCTGCCCGCAGCGAACTCGGCGTCGGCCTGCACGTCTCCGGTCGGCAACAGGCGCTCCTCGTCGACCTCGATTCGTTCGGCCGTCGGCGCCTTGAGACGCAGCGCGTCCACCGGACAGCCCAGCGTGAAATAGGGATGCCAGCCGACGGCGACCGGAGCGGCGTCCGGCCCGGTGTTGCGCAAGATCAATTCCAGCGTGAACCGCCGACGGCGCACGCGGTAAGTAACGTCGATGAGAAAAGGGAACGGGTAATGGACCCGGTCTCCGGCGTACTCATGAGACAAGGCCAACGACACCTCGTCGGCGTCGGCCTTGGCATGAACGATGCGAAACGGCGCATCGAACAGAAATCCGTGCAGTGCGTTGTCCCTGGCCGGCTCGTTGATCGGAAAGCGGTAACTGCGCTGCCCGTGGCTGTAGCGTCCGGATGCCAGGCGGTTGACGAAGGGAAACAGCAGCACGTTGTAGTAGGGCCGGTTCTTTTGCGGCTCCTCCTCTCCGTCCAGGCCGTCGATGACGTTCAGGCATAGCGGGCCGTCGCGCAGCCATAGGGCGTTGAGACGGGCGCCGAACTCCGGCATCACCTCGATCCCCCAGCCGGACGCATCGCGCAGCGAATACGCCTCGTAACGCCCGACCTTCCTGTTGCCCAGAACCGTCAAGCCGACCTCCTCCATCCCACGCCAGCGCAAATCGCATGCCGACCGCAATCACATGACTCAAAAATGGAGGTCGGCGCCGGCATACCGCCGCGCCGACCCCAGTTCTGTGGAGGAGAGTTAGTAGATTCCCTTCTTGATGAGAGGCGTGAGCTTGCCGATCATCGCCTTGGCATCGGTGCCTGCGGCGGTGTTGACGTTCATCCCCTCGAGCCCGTAACGCTTGGTGAGCACGCACTGCAGGACCGGGATGAAACCCTGCAGGTAGAGCTGCTGATTCAGCGTCGCGGCGATATAGCCGTCCTTGACTCCGGCCAGCGTCGAGGGCGCGAGGTCGATACCGCCGACGGTGATCTGGCCCGGTTTCTTGCCGGCTTCCTTCAGCGCCTGGGGAATGAACGAGGTCACCAGCCCCTGCTGCGTGCCGATCGCCTTGAGGTTCGGGTGACGCTCGATGAACGCCACCAGCGTCGGCACGGCCTGCGAGGGATTGTTGTTCACCGCATCCGTGATATTGAGCTTAAAGACCTTGAGCCCGGCCTTTTCGAGACCGTGGACCACACCTTTGGCCGACTGCCCGCGGATACCCTCCGCGAAAACGCCGTAGACCAGCGCCTCATCGCCCTTTTTCAGATGCCCGGCCTTGATCATGGACTGTGCGGTGATCTCGCCGCCCTTGAACAGATAGGTTCCGGCATAGCCGAAGCCGTTGGCCCGGTAGCGCGCCTCCAGCTTGGGCAACGGCACGTTGCCGGCGGTCACCACGATGCCCTGCTTCTCCGCCTGCGTCACCAGCGGTGTGAATGCGGCATTGCCTGGATGCCCCATGATCTCGATGCAGTCCGGACTGGCCGCCATGGCCTGCCGGAACTGGCTGATCATGTTTTGCGGCTGCCAGCTGGAATACTGCGAAATCAGCTTCACGCCCAGCGCCTGGGCAGCGTCCTTGGCACCGATCTCGCGCGGCAGCGTCGATGCATCTCCAGGGCTACCGCCCATCTGGAAATACATCCTGAGTCCATGCCCCAATTGAGTCGAAGCCTGGGCCGTACCAAACGCCAGTAGGCCGGCCGCAGCTGCAACGGCCACCGCGTAGGTCATCGAATGTACTGACTTCATGTCGCTCTCTCCCTGTCACCATCGTGCGTGGTTTTTGTCGCGGCGCAGCATGCCGTCCAACGACAGACGCGCGCGCAATTGCTTCATCCGTCCCGGACTGCCCAGCACGGTATGAAGTACGACGGCGATCACGAACACGAGGCCGACAATCACTTCGACCCAGAAACCGGCCACGCCGGTGGCCACGATCCCGGCGTTGAGCATGCCGATGATCAAGGCGCCGAAGAAACTGCCGACCACCGTGGCCGCGCCGCCGAAAACCGAGGAGCCGCCGATGAACACGGCGGCCAGAGCGGACAGCAGCATGCCCTGCCCCTGAGTGGCGAAATAATTGAGGTTCTGAATGGTCAGCAGGAAGCTGGAGAAGCCGGCCAGCGCTCCCATCAGAGTGAACAGCTTGACGCGCTCGCGTGTGGTGTTGATGCCGACCACGCGGGCAACCTCCCGGGCATCGCCAATGAACAGCAGATGCTCGCCGAAGCGGTGGCGGTTGAGGATGAACCAAATGCCCACTGCGACGGCGAGCGCCCATAACGCCTCGGTCGGAATCCCGAACAGCGTACCGGAGAAAATCGCCGCAATCGGCTTCTCGGCCAGGTTCTGCAGGGCATAGGACATGCCGCCCGACAGCACGGTCGCCACCCCAGTCCAGAAAAACGAAGTGCCAATAGTGATGATGATCGAGGGGATGCCGATGACCGCCACCAGGAAACCGTTGATCGCTCCGACCAGCGCGCCGCCGGCGATGGCCGCCAGAAGCCCTAGCCAAGGCGACCCTAGGTGCAGGGTGCAATAAGCGAACAGAAATCCCGAAAGCGTTATGACGGCCGGAAACGAGAGATCCATCTCACCGGCGGCGATAACGAGCGTCAGGCCCAGCGAGAGCACCATCAGCGGCGGAATGGTAATCAGAAAGGAATTGTAGATCGGCCAGCGCAGGAAGACGCTTGGCGCAAACGTTATGTACACGCCGATCAGGACGAAGAACACGACGATGATCGGCAGACTTTCCAGCTTGAAGCGCCGCCACAACGGCGTAGCGTCGGCCGTGACGGCCACACGGGGGCTGTCCGTATATCCAGCCTTTGTTTCGCTCATGCGACCGACTCCACTTCACGCGACTGCTGCTGCTCGATGAGAAAGGTGGTGAGATCCTGCAAGCTCATGTCGGCCGGGCGGATGTCCGCCACGATGCGGCCGCGGTCGAGCACCAGAAGCCGATCGGCGAGCGCATGCACATGCGCCAGGTTGTGCTCGATGTAGATGGCCGCGCGCCCTGCCTCCTTTATCGAACGGACGAAGTCCAGAACCTTCCGCACTTCCTTGATCGCCAGCGCCGTGGTCGGCTCGTCGAGAATGATCAGATCCGCATCGAAGTACATCGCGCGGCCGATCGCGATACCCTGGCGTTCGCCGCCCGAGAGTTTCGAAACGGTCGAATCGGCATCGATGCCGACACCGCGGAAACCCAGTTGACGCTGCAGGATCTCGTTGGCTATCCGCCGCTGCTCCCGCACGTTGATGAAACCGAAGCGGTTCGTGATCTGCCGTCCGACGAAGAAATTGCGCCACAGCGGCTGCTTCTCGCCGAGCGACTTCTCCTGGTAGACGGTCTCGAAGCGCAGTGCGTGCGCCCGGCTCACCGAATAGTTGTGAAGATCTACGGCTTCGTCGCGAATGAACAAGCGCCCCGAGGTCGGCGGGATAACACCGGTCAACGCTTTGATCAGAGTGGACTTGCCGGCGCCGTTGTCGCCGATCAAGCCGACGATCTCGTTGCGTCCGATCGCCAGATCGATATCGCTCAGTGCACGGACCTTACCGAAGGAAACGCAGAGCCGCTCGGCGCGGATGATGTGTTTGTAGTTTTTGTCCATATCCTTACCGCGAAACATTTGTCTGGATGTGCCGGACCTCGCGGTCCGCCTCGGTGCAACATCCCGGCAATGCCGGTTCGCAAAGGTATAGAGCGGAAACCAATAACCTACAAATACGAATTCATGCCCTTTTTGATATTTATTTTGTTATACGAATAGCAGGCACCCTACTCAATCGAGGGTACGGAGGGCGTATTCGATTTTGGCGGCAATGCGACCGCATGCGTCTTGTCGACACGGCGATATGGCGCCCCGCCCTGTCAGGCGATCGATCGATTCTGCCCGCGGGGGAACAGCTTGCTGCCGCGTTCCGAACGATCGAACGGATTGCTTACCGCACAGCAAGGACAGCGCCGGATAGCGCTTATTCGGAACCGCTTCTGGCGATTACCAGCGCGATCGCGACGAACAACAACGCCAGTACGACCGGCAAGCCGTTCGGGCCGAACGAGGACATGGCACCGCCCAGCAACGGTGGACCGACGATGCCACCGACGCCCCACATCGCTCCCATCGCGCTGTTGCCGGCGATCAGGGCCGCGCCGCTGAAGCGCTCCCCGAGTCGGATCAGGCTGAGCACGTGCAGGGCGTAATACGACCCGCCCCAGACGAACACCACGCTCCAGAACAACCAGGGCACGCCCACGGCGATGCCCTGCACCATGGCGCTGACCGCCGCCACCAGGGCGCAGCCGAGCATCACACGTCGGCGCGAAAAACGGTCCGCCAGCCAACCGATCGGGTACTGCATGCTCACGCTGCCCGCAATCATCGCGATCAGCGCAGCAGTACCGACTTGTTCGCCATAGCCGTGCTGGATGACGTAGATCGGCAGCAGCGACATCGATCCTTCGTCGGCGAACGCCACCGCAGCCACCGCCAGCAACAGCAACGGCGCCAGGGGCAGGAAAGCGAACACCGACATCGGCCGCTCGCTGCGCGCCGCCGGCAGGGCCCTGCGCACCGACCACAACACCAGAAACGCGCCCAGCAATAGCGCCGCTCCGGCGGTGAACGGCGCCCAACCCTGCGTGCCGACGCCAAGCAGAATGGCCGGTCCCGCAGCGAAGCCGGCCGACAGCACGGTGGCATAGAAACCCAGGATGCGGCCGCGATAGGCATCGCTGGCGATCTGGTTGATCCAGGTCTCGGTGACCACGAACTGCGACGCCAGAAACAGCCCCATCATGAAACGCAGAGGCAGCCACAGCCAAGCGTCGTGCTGAGCACCGATGAGCAACAGGCAGAGCAACGTACCGAGCTGACTGGACACCACAAAACGCAGAGCGCCCAGACGCTGCATCAGATAGGGCGTGAGCGGCGCGGCGACGATCACGCCGAGCGGCATCATCGCCGCATTGACCCCGATCAGCCAGGCTGACACGCCCTGGCGCTCCAGGATCAGTGCCAACAGCGGGTACGTCAGCCCCTGCATCGCGGTAAACACGGTGGCGGAGATCGTGATCGCCGCCGCGAGCCGCCACATGGCCGGCTTGTCCAGAGAATTCATATTGCCGTCGTACGGTGCGCCGCGCTACGAAAGCACGCCGGTGCCCTTGTCAGCGCCTCCGAGACTCAGCCGGCAGCGCGCCTGTCCTGCAGGATCATACCCGCCGCCTTCTCCGCGATCATGAGCGTAGGGGAGTTCGTATTGCCGGAGGTGATCGTCGGCATGATCGAGGCATCGATCACGCGCAGTCCCGCTACGCCGTGCACGCGCAGGCGGGCGTCCACCACGGCCCCAGCGGCCGGATCCGGCCCCATCGCGCAGGTTCCGACCGGGTGGAAGATGGTCGTGGCGATATCGCCGGCGGCACGGGCCAACGACACTTCATCCGTGCAATCCGGCCCGGGCAGCAGTTCCACCGGGTTGAACCGGGCCATGGCCTGCGTCGCAAAGATCCGCCGCGTCAGCCGGATGGCGTCCGCGGCCACGCGGCGGTCGCCCTCGGTGGACAGATAGTTCGGCGCGATCGCCGGCGCCTCGCGTGCATCCGGACCGCGCATGACGACCCTCCCGCGGCTCTCGGGGCGCAGATTGCAGACCGAGGCGGTAATCGCCGGATAGGGATGCAGCGGCTCGCCGAGCTTGTCGGTACTGAGCGGCTGCACATGGTACTCGAGGTTCGCCCTCGCCTGCCCGGCATCGCTGCGCGCGAAGCAGCCGAGCTGGCTGGGCGCCATCGACAGCGGTCCCGACCGCCGCAGCGCATATTCCAGCCCCATCGCCGCCTTGCCCCACAGGCTGTTGGCGCGTTGATTGAGCGTGACCGCTCCCTCCACGCGGTACACCGTGCGGATCTGCAGATGATCCTGCAGGTTCTCACCCACGCCCGGCAGATCCCGCTCCACCGCCACACCGTTCTCGCGCAGCAGCGCGGCCGGCCCGACGCCGGAAACCTGCAGCAGATGCGGCGAACCGACGGCACCGGCAGCCAGCAACAGCTCACCGGCCACCCTCGCCTGCCGCTGTTCCCCGTCCCTCGTTGTCTCCCCGATTGAAATCCTCGACCGGGGGAATGCCGGCCTCCGCCGCCGCGGCACGAAACACGTCCAATACATCCCAGCGCAGACGCTGGTGCTCCACGCGCCACTCACCGCCCTGGCGGTGCCATTCGTCGCGCAGCACGCCATGATCCTCGTGCTTCAGGAACTCCGGCAGCACGTCGTCCCAGCCCCAGCCCGGATTGCCCAGGTCGCGCCAGTGATCGTAATCCGCCGCCTGGCCGCGCATGTAGATCATGCCGTTGATCGAGCTGCTGCCGCCGAGTACCCGCCCGCGCGGATAGTTCAGCCAACGGCCATTCAGTCCCTTTTCCGGCTCGGTACGGAAACACCAGTCCGTGCGCGGGTTGTTCATGGTGAAGAGATAACCGACCGGGATGTGAATCCACAGATAATTGTCGCGTCCGCCGGCTTCCAACAGCAGAACCCGCAACGACGGCTCGGCGCTGAGCCGGTTGGCAAGCAGACAGCCGGCAGTACCGGCGCCGACGATGACGTAATCGTATGGCCTGGAATCCGAATCGGTCATATACCCCCTCTTTGTCCGCGACACCCGGCCGTGAATCAAACCCGCAAAGCGCCTCGCCGGCGCGACCTCAGGAGTTTAGCGTTTGTCACCGGCAGTGGATGATTTCTGCCGGAATGCGGTAAAGACGGTGCCGCAGCCACGGCCCGGCCCGGCTGGAATTCCCATCCATCACGGGCCATGAACGTACAAAGTGCTGCAAACCGCTATCCTGCACGCATGGCAAGTACACGAAACGGACCGCCCAACGTAACCGCCCCCATTCGCAGCGGATCGACACCTGTCGTCATCGTCTGGTTCAGGCGCGATCTGCGTCTGGACGACAATCCCGCCCTGCAGGCCGCTGCCCGGAGCGGCGCGCGCATCCTGCCGGTCTATATCCATGCCCCCGACGAAGAGCGGCCGTGGGCTCCCGGCGGCGCTTCGCGCTGGTGGCTGCATCACAGCCTGACCGCGCTCGACGACAGCCTGCAACGCTACGGCGGGCGTCTTATCGTCAGCACCGGTGACAGCCTCACCACGCTGCTCGGGCTTACCGAGCAGACCGGCGCCAGAGAAATACACTGGAACCGCCTCTACGAGCCGGCTGCCATCGAACGCGACAGCCTCGTCAAGCGAACGCTGCGCGACAGGGGAATCGCCGCGCACAGCCACAACGCCGCGCTGCTGTTCGAACCCTGGAGCGTCAGCACCCGGGACGGGCGCCCCTACAGGGTTTTCACGCCGTTCTGGAAGAGTTGCCTACAGCTCGGGCTGCCGCAGGATGCGGGCCCGCCACCGGCTTCGCTCACGCTGGCCAGTGCCGAATCCGCAGCGCTCGAATCCCTGGAACTGCTGCCACGCATTCCCTGGGACAAGGGCTTCCGCGAACACTGGCAGCCCGGCGAAGCCGGCGCACGGAACATGCTGGACACCTTTCTGGACACCGCCGCCGCGAGTTACGCCGACGGACGCGATCATCCGGGCACACGCTCCACCTCGCGGGTATCGCCGCATCTGCACTTCGGTGAACTGAGTCCGCGCCGGATCGTTTCCATGGTGCAGGAGTGCCTAGCCATTGCCGGGCGCGAAGGACTCGTCTCCGGCCTGGAAGGATTTATGCGCGAACTCGGCTGGCGCGAGTTCTCCCACCATCTGCTGTACCACTTCCCGCATACCCCGCAACACAGTCTGGACGAACGCTTCGCGCACTTCCCCTGGGACAGCGGGGCCCGCGAGGCCGTCGACGCCTGGCGCCGCGGCCGCACCGGCATCCCGCTGGTCGACGCGGGCATGCGCGAACTCTGGCACACGGGCTGGATGCACAACCGCGTGCGCATGGTCACGGCGTCCTTCCTCACCAAGAACCTGCTGATCCCCTGGCAGGAGGGAGCGCAGTGGTTCTGGGACACGCTGCTCGACGCCGACCTGGCCAACAACACCCAGGGCTGGCAGTGGACGGCCGGCTGCGGTGCGGATGCCGCGCCCTACTTCCGCGTCTTCAATCCCGTGCTGCAAAGCCGCAAGTTCGACCCCGAGGGCCGATATCTGCGCCGCTGGCTGCCCGAACTCGGGGCCCTGCCGGATCGCGACCTGCACGCGCCCTGGGAGGCTCCACCGCATACCCTGCAACGCGCCGGCCTGCGGCTGGGGCAGGACTATCCGCAGCCCATCGTCGATCTCGCCGCCAGCAGGAGCCGCGCCTTGAGCGCGTACGCAACCATCAAACAGGCTGAGTGATCCATACTTCACCAATAACACCGCGGCCGCCGCTCACTACGTCTGCCGCATATCCCGAGGAATCACTCGTGCAGAAGACCATCCGCCTGTTGCTCGCATCGTGCAACCTGCTGGTGCTACCCGGCAGCGCCGCAGCCAAGTCCGCCCTCGAAGTCGGCCAACCCGCGCCGGACTTCAGCCTGCCCGATCAGACCGGCAGAACCGTCAGCCTCGCCGACTACCGAGGGAAGTGGCTGGTGCTGTATTTCTATCCCAAGGACTTCACGCCCGGCTGCACCACCGAAGCGCAGCATTTCCGCGACGCCGTGCCCGACATCGAAAAACTCGGCGCCGCCGTGATCGGCGTCAGCGAGGACAGCGTGAAGAACCACGCCAAATTCGCCGAGACCTACCACCTCGACTACACCCTGCTCGCCGACGACAAGGGCAAGGTCGCCGCTGCCTACGAATCGCTCTACAACATCTTCGGCATCCTGAAGTTCGCCAAGCGCCATACCTTCATCATCGACCCTCGGGGCCACATCGCCGCCATATACCTGAATGTCGACCCGGCGCAGAATCCTCAACAGATCGTCATCAAACTTCAGAGCCTGATGAAGGTCTCAAGCTAAAGACACCGCACACGGACGTGTGGCCGCCAGGCGCCACCTCGGCGTCGCATGGGCGGTCGTTGCCCCGGGAAAGGCCAAACGACCGTTCCGCATTCGGAGAATCGCCATGAACCGTCGCCATTTCATCGCCCTCGGGGGCATCGCCGGCGCCGCCGCCGCTCTGCCCGCCGTCGGCCACGCCGCCTCGATGGGCGGTCCGTACACCCAGTTGCCCAACCTCGTCTTCACCGCCGAAGATCCCGGCCACTGGGCCGCGCTGGAGAAACTGCACGTCCCGGAAGTCGAGAGCATGGGCGGCATGCTCAAGGTCACCACCCCGCACCCGATGAGCGAACCTCACTACATCGTCAGCCACACCGTCGTACTCGAAGGCGGTAAATTCCTCGGCCGCAAAACCTTCAACTGGAGGGACAAGCCCGTGTCCGAGCACAAGCTGCCGACGGGCTACAAAGGCAAGGTCTACGTCACCAGCACCTGCAACCTGCACGACTTCTGGGTCAAGGAAATCGGCGTCTGATCCATACTGTGCCGACCGGAAACCTCCGGCTGGCGCCCTCTCTTCAACAGGCAGAGCCATGTCCAACGAACACCGCATGCCCAGCTCGCGCCTCGCACGGCTCGCCAAGATGGGCCGGCTTGCCGGCGGCCTCGCCACCGGCATGGTGAGCGAAGGCGCGCGCCAGCTCGCCAGCGGCAAGCGCCCACGACTCGACCGGCTGCTGCTCACCCCCGACAACGCCCGCCGTCTGGGCGACCGCCTGTCCGAGATGCGCGGCGCAGCCATGAAGCTCGGTCAGCTCATTTCCATGGACGGCGGCACCGTGCTGCCGCCCGAACTGAGCGACGCGCTTGCCCATCTGCGCGACAAGGCCCACTACATGCCGCTGGGCCAGGTCGCCCAGGTGCTCGAAAGCGCCTGGGGCAAGCACTGGGTGGGACCGTGACTTCGAACGCTTCGTCTTCACTCCGCTCGCCGCCGCCTCGATCGGCCAGGTCCACGATGCGCAGCTGCGCGACGGCCCGCGCGTGGCGGTCAAGGTGCAGTATCCCGGCGTACGCCGCAGCATCGACAGCGACGTCGACAACATGGCCACCCTGCTGCGCCTGACCCGGGCGCTACCCGAAGAACTCGATCTCATGCCCCTGCTCACCGAAGCCAAGCGCCAACTGCACGAGGAAGCCGACTACCTGCTCGAGGCGGCGCACATCTTCCGCTACGCCGAGCGCCTTGGCGACGACCCGCGCTTCGAACTCCCCCTGCCGCTCAACGAACGCAGCACCGCCGAAGTGCTGTGCATGCAGTTTCTCGACGGACAGCCGATCGAAGCCGTCGAGCAACTACCGACGCCGGAGCGCACCCGCCTCGCCGCCACCCTTCTCGAACTCGCCCTGCGCGAAGTCTTCCGCTGGGGCCTGGTGCAGTCCGATCCCAACTTCGCCAACTATCGCTACAACCCCGCTACCGGCCAACTGCAGCTGCTCGACTTCGGCGCCACCCGGATCTACCCACCGGCGCGCCGCGACGCCATGCGCAACCTGCTGCTGGCCACCGTGGAAGGCGGTGACGACGACGTCGCCCGCGCCGCCATCCAGGTCGGCTACCTTGCCGAAGACGACCCGCAGCGCTATCGCCAGGCCTTTGTAGAACTCCTGCGCATAGCCGCCGAACCCGCGCGCCGGGACGCGTCCTTCACCTTCGCCGGTTCCGATCTGCCCCAGCGCATGCGCGACGCGCTGGTGCAACTGCGCCTGCGCGACAATTTCACCCGCCTTCCGCCGATGGACGTGCTCTACCTGCACCGCAAGATCAGCGGGCAGTACCTGCTGATGGCGCGCCTGAACGCGACGCTGCCAATGAGGACGATCGTGAGAGAAGTGCTGGAGGCACGCTGATCAAATCAGGATGTTCCTATTGGGCATCAAACCCAACCTCGGCATGCTACGCTCGGATTCATGAAGCCTCGCTTTTCAACCCAACTCGCAACCGGAGGCCACCGCCATGCGCGCGTGTGACGGCAGTTGCCGGCGCCTGTCGCGGCTGTGCCGGCAAGGCCGGGAGCAGGTCAAGCTCGTCGAGGCGCTCGCCACTGAAGCCGAAGCCTGCGTCCAGGCCGGCCACACGGATTGGGCTGCGCTCATGCAGCGCGCTGCCGACGCTCTGCGGCACACGGCCGCAAGCTGCTGCGGCAGCGACGATACGCAGGCGGAAAGCTGATCCGCGCCGCAACGGGATTCGAAAGCACAATGCGGAGCGCCAAACTTCGGCGAACGATCTATTTTGCCTCCCATATCGTTTCGGTGATGGAATAGAGCCGGGAGGCACGCATGGACACGAATCGGGCAACAGCCGGCGACGAACGACAAAGCGCCGTCCAGCCGGACGAAGAGCAGCGCTGGCAGGCCGTCCTGACCCGCGACCGCAGCGCCGACGGCAGCTTCTACTACGCCGTCGTCAGCACCGGCGTATACTGCCGTCCGTCCTGCGCCTCGCGCCGACCGCGCCGCGAGAACGTCCGTTTCTACGACACCTGCGGCGAGGCCGAGCAGGCCGGCTTTCGCGCCTGCAAGCGCTGCCGTCCCGACCAGGCCACGCTGACCGAACGGCATGCCGCAGCGATCACCGCCGCCTGCCGCATGATCGAAACGGCCGACACCCCGCCCGGCGTCGATGCGCTGGCCGGCGCAGTCGGCATGAGCCGCTTCCATTTCCAACGCGTTTTCAAGGAACTGACCGGCATCACGCCGCGCGCCTACGCGGCGGCCCATCGCGGCGGTCGTGCCCGCAGGGCGCTGGCGCAAGGTTCCAGCGTCACCGAAGCGCTGTACGACGCCGGCTTCAACTCCAGCGGCCGCTTCTACGAAGCCGCCCCCGCACTGCTCGGCATGACACCTACTGCGTACCGCGACGGCGGCACCGGCCTCGGCATCCGTTTCGCGCTCGGCGAATGCTGGCTAGGCACGGTGCTGGTCGCGGCCACGGACAAGGGCGTCTGCGCGATTTCCCTGGGCGACGAGCCCGATGTGTTGCTGCGCGAGCTGCAGCAGCGTTTTCCCAAGGCTCAACTGATCGGCGGGGATGCGGACTTCGAGCGCTCGATCGCCGAGGTCATCGGCTTCCTGCAGGCTCCCGAGCGCGGCCTCGAGCTGCCTCTCGACATCCGCGGCACCGCCTTCCAGCAACGCGTGTGGCAGGCCCTGCGCGAGATTCCATCCGGCTCGACCGCGAACTACGCCGACATCGCCAGACGCATCGGCCAACCGGCCGCCACCCGCGCCGTTGCCCGCGCCTGTGCAGCCAACCCGCTCGCCGTCGCCATCCCCTGCCACCGCGTCATACGCACGGACGGCTCGCTGTCCGGCTATCGCTGGGGTGTGGAACGCAAGCAGGCGCTGCTCGAACGCGAAGCCTCCGAATAATGGGCGCAGAGCAACGGACGTGAGCAGAATTCCCGATGCAGCAACAGGCGATCTGTTCGCGGATACGGGTTCAACGACCATCTGCGAAGGCGCCGTGTTGCTGCACGGATTCGCCGCTGCGGAAGCCACGCAGTTGATGGAGGCGATTACCGGCGTATACGCACAAGCGCCGCCGCGCCACATGATCACCCCCGGAGGGCACCGCATGTCGGCGGCCATGAGCAACTGCGGCCGCTACGGCTGGGTTACCGATCACCGTGGCTACCGCTACGAGACCACCGACCCCGACACCGGCCGTCCATGGCCGCCCATACCCGGCGTCATCGCAACGCTCGCCCGCCGCGCCGCGGCAGCGGCCGGCCATGCCGACTTCGAACCGGACGCCTGCCTGATCAACCGCTATGCGCCCGGCGCCAAAATGTCACTGCATCAGGACAGGGACGAGCAGGACTTCTCGGCGCCGATCGTGTCCGTCTCGCTGGGACTATCCGCCACTTTCCTGTTCGGCGGATCGAAACGTAACGAACGCCCCCGCCGCATCGTGGTGCAAAGCGGCGACGTCATCGTCTGGGGCGGGTCCGCCCGCCTGAACTTCCACGGCATCGCACCGCTGCCCGAGGGCGAGCACCCGCTGACCGGCACCTGCAGGATCAACCTGACCCTGCGCCGGGCGCGCTGAATCCCGATCTTCATCCAACGATGAAGAAAACGACAAAGGCAGAGGACGAGTCCCCGCAATGACCTACAGCACTCATGCTGCTGATCCGCGCGTTCTGGCGCAGAAAACGCTGATAGTCGCCATTGGTGAACTGACAGCCTCGATCTGAATGCAAAATCACCGTCGAGCCGATCTACCGCGTGTTGCAGATCGCCCCGTCGGCCTATCGGCGTCATGCCGCGAGGCAGCGCAACCCTGATCGACGCAGCGCTCGCGCTCAGCGCGATAAATTGCTGATGCCGCAGATCGAACGTCTCTGGCAGGCCAACCTGTGCGTGTATGGCGCCGACAAGGTCTGGAAGCCGTTGCGCCGTGAGGGTGTTGCCGTCGTCCGCTGCACGGTAGA
The DNA here is from genome assembly GCF_037381185.1 of Acidihalobacter sp. NCBI lineage: Bacteria > Pseudomonadati > Pseudomonadota > Gammaproteobacteria > Chromatiales > Ectothiorhodospiraceae > Acidihalobacter > Acidihalobacter sp. The sequence goes on along the minus strand of NZ_JARRQY010000010.1, from coordinate 3,245 downwards.
ACGCCTGATGCGCCGGTTCACGGCATAGCGGCCCAATCAGCTCTAAGTCTCGGATTTCATCTATGTCTCGACCTGGCGGGGCGGGTGTATGTCGCCTTCGTCATCGACGTTTTTGCGCGGCGCATCGTGGGCTGGCGCGTGAGCACCGCCATGACCACCGACTTCGTGCTCGATGCACTGGAACAGGCGCTCTATGCGCGTCGGCCTCACGACTCCCACCCCATCATTGATCACTCCGACAGAGGCTCGCAATATGTGAGCCTCCGCTACACCGAGCGCTTGGGCGAGGCACCGCCCCGAGTTGCAGCCCTACCTCGACGCCCCACCCGCGCGCGCCGTGTCGTGCCTCTGACATTTCACTCCGCCCGTGCATTCGTGCGTCCGTTGCTTGAGCAATGGCTCGTAGCGTTTGTCGGTCAGCAGTTTCAGGAATGCCGCCAGCGCTTCGATCTTGCGGTCGGAAAGCGCATGCGCCATGAGTTCTTCCCTGTCGACGGTACGCGGCACTTCGGGTGCACGCCAGGGTTTGCCGGTTTCCGGGTTGATTCTGCGCTTAGGGTTGTTGTAGTGATCGTAGAACAATAGCACTGTGCGCAGATCCGTGAACACGCCGTTGTGCATGTAGGGGCCGGTGACCGCAACGTTGCGCAGCGTCGGCACCCTGAACTTGCCGTCGTACTTCGGATCGGCGACCGCGGGATTCTCCAGCAGTCCGTGGTCGATATAGCCTTTTTTCAGATTCCCCAGCGCCAGCAGCTTCGGATTCGACGGAACGCCGATGTTCCGATAGCGAAAGTTGCTGAACGGCTCATGCGTACCGTCCTCGCGCCTTAGCCTGTGGCAAGAGGCGCAATTGACGTTGTTGTTGGAGAAGAACAAGGTCCGTCCCAAATCCTCCAGCACCGTCAATTGGTATTCGCCTTTCAGATAGCGATCGTATTTGCTGTCGTAACTCGAAAAGGCATCGGTTCTCTCGAACGCCTGTATGGCCTTGCCGAAAGCCGCATAAGCGGGAAGCACGGCACTCGGGTTCGTCGGCCTGTCGAAAACGTGCTCTCCGTAGAGCCGGACGAACAGTTTTCTGTAGATGGGGTTTTCCCGCAGACGTTTGACCACTTCCGCCGGACTCGCCATGGCCATTTCGAGCGGATTGAGGGGCGGCTGCATCGCCTGCTCCGCCAGCGTTGCCGCCCGGCCGTCGAGGAACTGCCCGCCGACGTATTCCTTCTGCTTGGCGTCGTAGTGGAACCTTGGAATCGTATTGGCATAGCTTGCGGTCGGGGCATTGCGATTGCCGAGCGAATGCCCGTCATCTCCTAGAGATACCATCCCTTCTCCGAAATTGCTGCGGTGATCCGCCAAGCCCTTGCCGGGATCGTGGCAGGTCGCGCAGGACATCGTGCGATTGACGGAAAACGAAGGATCGAAGAACAGCATCTTGCCCAACTCGGCCTCGGAGGCAGCTTCCCCAGCCATGGCCTGCGCACCGAACTGCGCCAGCAACAACAAAAACAGATACTTCCTCATGAGACCGTCCGCCGCATACGTGTCCGAATGTCCTGAAAGGGCCTGACGATGAGCTTCGTCACGCTGTCGTAGCGCTCCCGCTGATTGCGGCCGAGCCCGAATCGATGCGTACGCTCGACGTTGCGCGAGAGCGTCAACGTACCGAACAGCCAGTCCCACAGCGCCAGCGCACTGCCGAAGCTGCGCCGCATGTGCCGCAGGTCGTGATGGGCCTGATGCTGCGCAGGCGAAACGAGCAGATACTCGAGCCACCGGCCGTAACCGAGGCGAATATGGCTGTGCCGAAGATTACTGGTGAATGCGAACAGGGCGACGATGAACAGATTGCTGCCCAGGATGGGATAGAGATCCAGGCATGCTCCGAAACAGAAGACAAAGCCGCCCGTCACCGCGCCGACGACCATGGCATGACGCAACGCGAACAGCATATTCTCCACCGGATGCAGGCGATAGTAGGTAAACGGGTTGAGGCTTTCCGCGCTGTGGTGAACCTTGTGAAACTGCCACAGCCAGCGATTGGCATGCATCAGGCGGTGCAGCCAGTAACGGCTGAGATCTCCCGCGACGAACAAAGTCAGCGTGTAGGCCAACACAATATGGCGATAACGCCATGGCAGGAACGGAGGTTCGGCGTACGCATTCAGGACATCCAGCGTCCACAGGGCGATGCTCTGCGCGGAAACGACGAACAGAGCGATCAGCAGCGCCTTGATCAGCCAGTTGAACAGAAAATAGCGGTAATCGAGCTGCGCATCGGCGCTCCAGAAATAGGCCTTTGCCCGTGCTAACGTAAGCCTCTGTCCCCTGTGCAGCGACAGCAGCAGAGCGATGGCGGCACTGGCCAGGAGGTACCCCCAGAAAAGCCGCTCTCCTCCGTCCAACAATGCGTGCAATGGCGAGTGCATCGGCACTTATCCGCTTGCGTCCGAAACCGTTCGGCCGTGCATGGACACCGAACGCCGACGCTCTCTGCGCCAAACCGCATGCACGCTAGGGAGCCTCTGCTCGAATCTCGGAGAGCGGGCTGGCAGATCGTCGTTCATGTTTCGATCAGAGATTCCCTAGTCGGCGTCGGCGTCGAGGATGTTGGCGGTAACGCCGACACTGCCGACCAGATGCCGATAGAACGCCTTCTGCATGTCCTGCAGGCCCTGGAACAGCGGAATCATTTCCTCAAAGCTGGAACGCCCGTCCAGGCGGCGTATCGCGATAAGCTTGCTGCGTCATCGCCAGCGCTTTCTGGACCGCGAGCAGACCGCTATCGGCATTTTTCGCGTGCGCGATAGTCGCTATATTGGGTTGCCGGTCTGCGCCGATCAGCTGTGCGTAGGTATCGATGGTTGCGCCGATGGCCGCCCACGACGCCTTGCTGTAGGGGTACTGCTGGTTCTGCGGCAGGTATTGCCCCAGAGTCTGCTTGTTCAGACCGCTGACCTGAGCGATGCGCCAGTCGCGTGTCTTGTAGATGCTCTCGAGCATGGCATTGATCAGCAGGGACAGCGCCTTTTTAGAATCTCCGAGATAGCCAGCAGCGCTTCGATGCTTTCGCGACAAACAACGAAAATAACTTGGCCCATACTTCATTCCTTCCCGGGTTTAGCAACGATCTTCCCGTTCACGCCCGGTGCGAAGTCGTCGAAGTAGTCATACGAACCTGGGTCCAGAGGGGTAATGACCAAATTGACGTCTTTCCCCATGAACAGAACCTTTTCCTGGCG
>NZ_JARRQY010000009.1:0-60245 GCF_037381185.1 Acidihalobacter sp. | reverse complement strand
GCGCGCCGCCACTGCGCCTGGAAGGTGCCGCGGCGCATAGCGCAAGGCGCGGTCACCATCTGTTCCGCCGCGGGCTGTTCATCAGCTTGGGCCTGGCGTTGCCGCTCACGCGCTGAACGCAGCCGGAGGCGAACACCGAAGCTGCTACGCCACACTGTGAAAGGAAAATGAAACCGGCCACAACCCGGTCGTTCCGCCCGCTTTCGACCCCGCGGACACAGTCATGCCCGAAATACAGTGGACCAGCGATTTCGATACCGGCATCCGGGTCATCGACAAGCAACACCGGCGGCTCGTGGAGTACATCAATCAGCTCGCCCATGCCCGCACCCACCACAACCGCGACGAAGTGAGCGGAGTCCTCGACCAGCTGGTCGATTACACGCTGTCGCATTTCGCGTTCGAGGAAAGCCTGATAGAGGACGCCGGCTACCCGCAGCATGCCAGCCACGTACACGCGCACGACGCCTTCCGCAACCGTATCTTCGATTTCCGCGAACGCGCCCGGCAGGGCGAAGACGTGGCCAAACCGCTGCTCGAACTGCTCAAGGCCTGGCTGTTCGAGCACATAGCGCACGAAGATGCGCGTTATGTCCCCCTGGTCAGCGCCCAGATGAGACGCCTAGAGCAGCGCGACCAAGGCAGCTGGATGCGCAGCCAACTCAAGCGCTGGTTCCAGTAGCGCCAATCTTCGCCGGCAAGCTCGCAACGCTCCAGACGCCACCCAGAGTCCGGATGCAGCGCGGCGGCGCGCGTGTATCATAGCCGCATCCACGCGCCCTCAGAGCCCATCGTGACGCCACCAAGCTACTCCAGCGTTCTGCGCTACATCCTTTCCGGCCGCATGCTCGTCGCCGGCCTCATGGGCTTCGCTTCCGGTCTGCCATTTCTGATTACATACACGCTGCTGCAGGCCTGGCTGACCGAAAATGGGATTTCAGTCGAAGTAATCGGCCTGTTCGCGTTGGCCACTCTCCCCTATTCCTTCGAATTCATTGCCGGCCCGTTCATAGACCGATACACACCACCGTGGCTTGGCAGACGGCGCGGCTGGCTGTTCGCCGTGCAGCTCGCGCTGGCCACGGCAATCATCTGCTTGGGTCAAACCAATCCGCACGGCGACCTGACCCTGGTCACCATCATCACGCTGGGTAATTTAAATCTGCCTGTGTACTGGTTGAGCGGCAACCTACCCCTAGTCGCCGGCGTCACCCTACTAGTAGCGCTGTTTTCGGCCACGCAGGACACAGTCATCAACGCCTACCGACGCGAATCGTTAGCCGATGACGAACAGGGCCTCGGAGCCTCGATGTACGTCTGGGGTTACCGCATCGGCATGTGGGTTGTAGCCAGCGGCGGCATGATCATGGCGCAATACATAGGCTTTCGCACTACCTTCGCTATCATGGGTCTACTTATGCTGCCCGGCATACTGACCACGCTGTTCGCGCCCGAGCCAAAAGCCCAAACGACTCCACCACCCAACCTGCGCGAGGCGGTAGCCGGCCCGTTCGTGGAATTCTTCACCCGGCGTCAGAACGCGGTGCTGATCCTGCTGTTCATCGTGCTCTACAAGCTCGGTGACACCCTGGCCTCAACCATGATCACGCCGTTTTATCTGCACCTTGGCTTCACCACCGCCCAGATCGGCGAGGTAGCCAAGCCGGTCGGCTTCTCAGCGCTGATGCTCGGCGGTCTGCTTGGCGGCATGGCGATCATGCGTATTGGCCAGTATCGTGCGCTGTGGTGGTTCGGCCTACTGCAGGCATTGTCCACTGCCGGGTTCGCCTGGCTGGTACACACCGGCCCCTCGGTCGGCTGGCTCGCCGTCGTCATCGCTGCCGAAAACTTCTCCGGCGGCATGGGCACCGCAGCCTTCGTCGGATTCATGGCCACACTGACCAACCGCGAGTTCACCGCCACTCAGTACGCCCTGCTCGCCAGCCTGATGAGCGTGCCGCGCACCCTATTCGCCTCGAGCACCGGTTTCATGGCCTCCGGCCTGGGCTGGACCCAGTTCTTCATCACCTGCGCGCTGCTCGCCATACCCGGCCTCTGGCTGCTCACCCGCTTCCGCGGCTGGCTGAACGAGCCGACCACAGATCCGAGCACACCGGCAGAACAGGAATCATGACCCGGCATCGCAAGAGGAGCACGGCGCGATGTCGCTGAGCCAGCTGTTGGGCAGCCTATCGCCAACCGAGTGGTGGCAGATCGGGGCGATCATCCTGGCGCTGCTCGCCGGCCTGCTCGCCCACCGCTGGGCAGTGCGCAAGGCGGACCGGAACATGGGCGATGCGACGCCGCGCAGCCTGCGCCGCATTCTGCTGCGCGGTACCGAGCGCCTGGCGTTTCCCGCCGCCGCGCTGGCCGTGGCCCTGCTCGCCCACGCCGCCCTGGACGCCGCGCACTACCCCAGCGACTGGCTTGCCCTGCTCACCCCGCTGCTGCTGTCGCTGGCCAGCATCCGGCTGGTCGCCTACATGCTGCGCCTCAGCCTGCGACCCGGCCCGACACTGCGCGCCTGGGAACAGCTCGTCAGCCTCGGCGTCTGGGCCTTCGTCGCGCTCTATCTGCTCGGCTGGCTGAAACCGCTCGCGGCCGCGCTGGACGGCATCCGGCTGGTCCCCGGCGAACATCCGCTGACTTTGCTCACCCTGCTCAAGGCCGCCGCGTCGCTGGGTGCAATGCTGCTGCTCACCTGGTGGCTGGGCGCCGCCCTGGAGCGGCGCATCATGGGTGCTAGCGGCATCAGTGCCGGCATTCGCGTGAGCATCGCCAAGGTCATCAAGTTCCTGCTCATCACCCTCGGCCTACTGCTCGGTCTGAGCGCGGTGGGTATCGACCTGACCGCTTTCGCGGTGTTCGGCGGTGCGCTCGGCGTTGGCCTCGGTCTCGGCTTGCAGCGCATTGCCAGCAATCTGGTCAGCGGTTTCATCCTGCTGTTCGACCGTTCCATCCGCCCCGGCGACGTCATCAGCATCGGCGATCGCTTCGGCTGGGTGCAGGAACTGCGTGCGCGCTATCTCGTCGTGCGCGACCGCGACGGCGTGGAAACCCTCATCCCGAACGAGAATCTGGTCACCTCCCAGGTCATCAACTGGAGCTACAGCGACCGCAAGGTGCGCATCAAGACCCCGGTGGCAATCAGCTACCACGACGACCCTGAACTCGCGCTGAGGCTGCTCGAAGAAGTCGCCCGCGAACACCCGCGCATTCTCGCCGACCCGACACCCGGCGCACGCCTGCTCGCCTTCGGCGACAACGGCATGCAACTCGAACTGCGCGCCTGGATCCAGGATCCGGAGGCCGGCGTGAACAACATTCGCTCCGAACTGAATCTCGCCATATGGCGCGCCTTCAAGACCCACGGCATCACCATTCCCTATCCCCAGCGCGACCTGCACATCCGCTCCGCTCCCGACTCATGAGCCGGCAGATCCCATTTGACGAATGCCTTGCGCAGTTGGACGCATTGTGCGGCGGCGAGCTGCTTGACGGCGCGGCGCCGGACGCGATACTGGCCGTACGGCAGCGGAACGAAGAAGCCGGCCCCTACGCCGAAGCCCTGCGCATGTTGGTCAACTGGATACCTGTGCGCAGCGCCGATCAGGCCATCGCGCGCAACGACTTCATCCACGCACTCGGCCCCCTGCGTCTACGCCACCAGAGCGGGGAGGGTAGCGCAGAAACTTATCGCGCCCTTGCCCGATTGATTCGCGCCATCGACGCCGTCTACGATGAACTCGACAGCGATACGGCACACGGTTCGGCCTGCCACTGAACACAGCCCCAAGGAACCCAGGCACACGACATGAGCCAGATACTGCTCACCGGCACCGCCACTCTCGACATCGTCAACACCGTCGAGCGTTATCCTCAGGAGGATGACGAGGTCCGCGCCAGCGCCAGCCGCGTAGCCAGCGGCGGCAACGCCGCCAACACCGCAGCCGTACTCGCCTCGCTAGGCCATCAATCCCACCTGTGCGCCGTACTCGCCGACGACGCTTCCGCTGCGCACATACGCGCGACCCTGCAACACGCCGAGGTCGATCTGCGCTACTGTCCGCAGCGCAGCGGCGCCACCCCAACGTCCTACATCACCCTCGGCGCCGCAAACGGCAGCCGCACGATCATCCATCACCGCGATCTGCCCGAACTGGAAACCGAGGATGTCTCCCGCATTCCGCTGGAACAATACGACTGGCTGCACTTCGAGGGCCGCAACGTCTTTGCCACGGCAAACCAGATCCGCCTGGCCCGCCGACGCCTGCGTGACCAGCCGATTTCGGTGGAGATCGAGAAGCCGCGTCCCGGTATCCAGCGTCTTTTCGCCTATGCCGACGTGCTGCTGTTCTCACGCAGTTACGCGCTGGCCAGCGGTTTCAGCGCCGCCGACGCGCTGCTCACCGCGCTGCGCCCGCAGATCCCGCAAGCGATTCTGGTCTGCGCCTGGGGCGAAGACGGTGCCTGGGCTCTGGCTCCGGGCGACCGGCGCCGCTTCGATTGCGTGCATGCGCCTGCGTACAAAGCGGGGCCGATAGTCGACACGCTGGGTGCTGGCGATACCTTCAACGCCGGCATCATCGATGCGCTATGTGGTGGCGCCATGCTCGAGGAAGCGCTTGCGCATGCCAACCGCCTGGCGGGCTCGAAGGTTGCCCGGGAGGGGCTTCTGTAGTCAGGGCGATGAAATCACGCGCAACACTCAAAGCGCCTCACGCACCACACGCATTGCCTCTCCCAAGCCCTGCAGCCCGTCACCGGCCAACCATGCCTTCACCTCATCGGCCAAGGCCCGCTCGCGTTCGCACACCGTCTCGCCCAGATAGACCAACCCCGGCATTGCATCTGCCGCTTCGTCGGGTTCTTCAACGTTCTCATCCAAAGTCCGGACAAGCTCGGCCCGCCCCCAGCGCGCCCCGGCCACTGAGGCGGCCCCCATCAGCCATTCAGCGAACACCTGAGCATCGTGCAGATCCCCCAGCAGGGTCTGCAACCGCTTGGACTCCTGAACCAGGGACTTGGCCGGTTCCAACACCGCACGCACCGGCTCAAGCAGATAACGCAAACGCTTGACCTCGATACGTGCATGATGCGCCCGCGCCATACTGAACTCGTCCCGCAGGGCCTGCAATTCAGCATCGAGTTCCACCCACGCCATCTCCAACCGATTGCTTAACGCCGTGCGCCAGGTCGTCTGCTGCCCGTCCGCACTGAACTCCAATCCGCGCTCCACATGTCGGCAGAGGCGTTCGAGGTCCGCGTCCAGCGCCAGCCGCGCGGTCCGCGCCCCGCTCGCCATCTCGTCGCGCAGACGCATGCCGGCCCACGCCACACCGGCCTTCGCATCCCTGGCGGCGGGTAGCGGCAGGCCTGAATACAGTTCCAGCAACACCTCCGCATCACGCGCCGGATTGGTCGCCGCCGCGAGTTCATTCAGTTCCCGGCGAATGCGTTTACGCAGCCGCAGTTCGGCACGATAGGCCCTGAGCAGCGACCGCATGCGGCGCAAGGCGACCCGAAGATCGTGCAAGGCCTCCGGGTCCTCGCCCTTGCACAGCGCTGCATACGCCGTACGCGCGGCACAAGCCTGGGCGATCACCAAGTTACGCGCCACCTCACCAGAGGCCTGTTCCAGATTTGGACCCGGCATTTGTTCCTCCCCTCCGGCAGCAACACGGACTGCCGGCTTTCATGAAATTGGGTGGAAAAGACTTTCACACAATCTTCATCGATGCATGCTTTAGTCCCATGATGAACTCCGAAGCTACCGAACGTCAGCCCCTGCAACTCATTCTCGACGTGCTGCAGCGCCTGCACGCCGAGATCCTGTCCGACAGCGCCCAACGCCTGCACGGACAGCCCCACACCGTTCACGGCAAGGCCTGGCGCAGCGCCACCAACCTCGCGCAGTACCTCGCCCTACGCCAGCACGATCTGCGCGACCTGCAGGATCAACTCGCCCTGCACGGCCTGTCCACCCTGGGACGCTGCGAAGGTCACGTACTCCACACGCTCGAAGCCGTGCGTGAAGCCCTGGCCCGCATGGCCGGCACACCGCTCGCATCGGAACAGAGCGATGCGCCTGTCGTAACGCCTGTCGAGGCGCGCAATCTGCTCGAAGCGCGCACCCGGCAGCTGTTCGGCGAACACCCCGGGCGGCGGCACACCCGCATCATGGTCACGCTGCCGACGGCCGCGGCCGAGGATCCGCAATGCAGCGCCCACCTGATCGCCGGGGGCATGGACTGCGCCCGCATCAACTGCGCCCACGACGACGCCGACACCTGGCGCCGCATGATCGACAACGTGCGCGAGGCTGCAGCCGCCGCGGGTCAGCGCTGCTCGATACTGATGGATCTCGCGGGCCGCAAGCCCCGCACCGGTCCCATCGGCGCAGCACCCAGCGTGGCGCACATCAAACCTCCGCGCGATGCGGTCGGGCGCCCGGTCGGCCCGGCCGAAGTGCTGCTGCACGGCCCCGATGCGAACATCCCCGACAGCACCGCGCGCTACCGCTTCGAACTGCCGGAGGCCTTGGCCGCCGAACTGCAGATCGGCGATCGCCTGGGTTTCGACGACACCCGCGGCAAGAGCCGCGAGCTGTTGATCATCGATCACCCGGACACCGGCGTGTGGTTCGCCCATGCCTTCCAGACCGCCTGGCTGACGCCGGACACGGACGTACGTCTGTTGCGGCGCACGCACAAGGGCGGGCTGCGCCCCCAACCCGGCGAATTCCGCCTCGGCGATTTCGTCCCGCGCGAACTCCGCATCCGCGTGCGCACCGGTGACACCCTGCTGCTGAGCTACGACGACGCGCCCGGCGAGCCGGCGCGCTTCGACGCCAACGGCCGCTGCCTGCGCCCGGCGCGCATCGGCTGTGTCGAATGCGGCACGCTGGAAGGAGTCGGTATCGGCGATCCGATCTGGATCGACGACGGCCATATCGGCACCGAGGTCGTCGAGCGCCGAGACGAGGGCCTGCTGCTGCGCGTCACGCATGCGCGCGCCGGCGGCGTCACGATCAAAGCCGACCGTGGCCTGAATTTCCCGCGCTCGCGGCTCGGCCTGCCGACGTTGACCGACAAGGACCGTAGCGACCTGGATTTCATCGTCCGGCATGCGGACATGGTCGGGCTGTCGTTCGTCGAGACGCCCGCGGACCTGGAGCTGCTGTTCGATAAACTGCACGCGCGCCAGGCCGAACATCTGTGCGTTATCGCCAAGATCGAAAACGCCCGCGGGGTACAGGAGCTGCCGGAGTTGCTGCTCACCGCACTCGGCCGGCATCCCTTCGGCCTGATGATCGCGCGCGGCGACCTCGCCGTGGAACTCGGCGGCGAACGTCTGTCCGAAATTCAGGAAGAGATCCTGTGGCTGGCCGAGGCGGCGCACACGCCGGTGGTCTGGGCCACCCAGGTGCTCGAATCCCTGGCCAAACAGGGCGCGGTCTCGCGCCCGGAACTCAGCGATGCGGTGCTCGGACAGCGCGCCGAGTGCATCATGCTCAACAAAGGCCCCTACGTCATCGATGCGCTGCACACGCTGAACGAAGTACTGCGGCGCACCGAACTGCGGCAGTGGAAGAACTCGCCGCGCCTGCGCGCGCTGTCGATCGCGGGGCACCCCGACTGAAGTGCATTCAGCCGAACACGTTGCGGCGCGCTTCGCTGACCCCAAGCTGCGTCTCGATCGCCGAGTGCGTACGCCAGACGGCTAGAAACGATGCTCGCGCGCCAGATACTCTTCGCTCTGCATCTCCATCAGCCGCGATACCGTGCGGCCGAACTCACCGTGCAGCCGGGTCCCGGCGTACAGACCGTCCAGCGGCACCTCGGCGCTGAGCGCCAACTTGACGTTGCGGTCGTAGAACTCATCGATCAGGTGGACGAAACGCTTGGCCGGCGCATCCTGCGCAGCATCCAGCCTGGGCACATCCGAAATCAGTACGGTGTGGTAGCTGTTGGCAAGCTCGATGTAGTCGGAAGCCGCCCGCGGCCCGACGCACAGCGGCGCGAAGTCGAACCAGATGATGCCGTCGGCTCGCCGCCTGACTTCCACCTCGCGGCCGTTGAGCGACAGGACTCCCCCCTCGACCACCTTGCCGCGCGCCTCTACCTCGAAGATTCCGGCCAGCGCCGCGTCCGCCTGCGGTCCGGCCGGCGTCTGATAGACCGGCCGTTGGCGCAGGCTGCGCAGGCGCCAGTCGTGCTCCGAGGCAAGCTCCCATACGCAGCAGTGGCGCTCCAGCAATGCGATTGCCGGCAGGAAACGGGGACGCTGCAGCCCATCCCGGTACAGGTCCTGCGGCGCGGTATTGGAGGTCGTCACCAAAGCGACTCCGCGCGCGAACAGCGCATCGAGCAAGCCCGCCAGGATCATCGCATCGCCAATATCGTTGACCAGGAACTCATCCAGACACAGTACCCGCGCCCGCGCGGCAATACCGTCTGCCACCAGTAGCAGTGGATCGGCACGAATACCCAACTCGCGCATCGACGCATGCACTTCGCGCATGAAATGGTGGAAATGCAGGCGCAACGCGACATCCGCGGGCAGCGCTTCCACGAACAGGTCGAGCAGCAAGGTCTTGCCGCGCCCTACCCCACCCCAAAGATAAAGCCCCTGCGGCGGCACGGGCAGCGGCGGACGCAGAAACGCGCGCATGCGCCGACCCAGGCCGGCGCGCGGCGCAGGCGGCCGTGACAAAGCCAGATGAATCCGATCGAGTTCCCGCAGCGCCGCCCGCTGCGCGGGGTCTTCCAACCAACGCCGCTGTGCCACGCCGTCCTCATACAGCGCGGTAGGCGTTCCAACATCCCTGTCATGCATTCCAAATATTCCAGTCTTAACGCCCGCTGTTCCTTGCGTGCGCCGGTGCAGAAGCAAGGCGATCCGCCTGCCGCGTGGTTTCCGGCAAGCGGTATCGCGTTACCGCCCGCATCACCACGTCGATTGCCGTATGCAGCGAGACCCGGTGCCCTACCGACACATAGACCGGCTTGACGTCGACCCGCGTGCGCAGCACCGCACCGACGCATTCCTCGCCGTCGTGCATCTGTACCCACGCACCGCGATGGTTCGGCACGTGACCGTGGGTTCCGATCAACCGCGACTTCGCCACGCCGATACTCGGCATGTCGAGCAACACGCCCAGGTGCGCGGCAACGCCAAGACGACGCGGATGAGCGATGCCCTGACCGTCGCACAACAGCACGTCTGGCCGCCGGTGCAATCGCTCCATGGCATCGAGAACGGCCGGTATCTCGCGAAACGACAGCAAGCCAGGCACGTAGGGAAAGCTCGTCGGCCGGCGCGCCAGCACTCGCTCCACCACTTCCAGACCGGGCAGCGAAAGCGTCACCACTGCCGCTCGGGTCAGATTGCCATCGTCTTCGAAACCGACATCGACGCCCGCCACGTACTCGGGCGGATCGAGCCGGTCCTGCGTCTCGACGCGCCCGCGCAGGCGCTCCTGTATCTGGCGCGCCTCGGCCGGCGACACATCCCAGCCATGAAACAGATCGTCCGCGATTCTCATCGGTTCCGCTCGAAATCCTGTACAACCGTCAGGGGGTCATCTCCCGGTGGCGGCAAGCCGTACAGGCTCGCTGGATAAGCCTAGCACCTGTTTCCGGTTACGGCGTACATGCCGGGGCAACTCCGTTCCCTTGCTCGCATCCGCCTTCGCCCACCGTCATACCTGAGCGTAGCGTTCCGCGCCTCCCAGCCAGCGACGGATCAGAGTTTCGGCCACCTCCGGCCGCTCCGCCCACAGTTTTCTCGCGGGCAGCTGCACCGCCGGCAGCAGGTCGGCGTCGCGCACCAGATCGGCCACGCGCAGCCGCGCCATGCCGGTCTGACGCGTGCCCAGCAACTCCCCCGGGCCGCGTATCTCCAGATCCAGGCGCGCGATCTCGAAGCCATCGCTGGTCTTGCGCAAGGCCTGCAACCGCCGCTTGGCCGTCTCGCCCAGCGGCGGGTGATAGAGCAGGACGCAGCTCGAAGCGGTCGCGCCGCGGCCAACCCGCCCCCTGAGCTGGTGCAACTGCGCCAGCCCCAGGCGCTCGGCGTTCTCGATAATCATCAGCGAGGCGTTCGGCACGTCCACCCCCACTTCGATCACCGTCGTCGCCACCAGCAGATCGAGTTCGCCGCGCTTGAACGCGCCCATCACCGCTTCCTTCTCCGCCGCCTTCATGCGTCCGTGCACCAAGCCCACCCGGACCTCCGGCAGCGCCTCGCCGAGCTGGGCATAGGTGTCTTCCGCCGCCTCGCACTGCAAGGCTTCGGATTCCTCGATCAGCGTGCACACCCAGTAGGCCTGGCGCCCGGACGTGACTGCCGCGCGAATGCGCTCGACCACGTCGGGGCGTCGCGTATCGGGAATCGCGACGGTGGTAACCGGCGTGCGCCCCGGCGGCAGCTCGTCGATCACCGAATAATCGAGATCGGCATAGGCGGTCATCGCCAGCGTGCGCGGAATCGGCGTCGCGGTCATGACCAGCTGGTGCGCGTGCAGGCCGGTGCCCTGCGCCTTCTCGCGCAAGGCCAGGCGCTGGTGCACGCCGAAACGGTGCTGCTCGTCGATCACCACCAGGCCGAGACGGGCGAAGCTGACGGCCTCCTGGAACAGCGCATGCGTACCGACCGCCACCGCCGCCTCGCCGCTGGCAAGTTCCGCCAGACATTGCTCGCGTACGGCGGGCCGCTGACGGCCGGACAGCCACACCACCCTGATGCCCAGGTCGTCCAGCCAACCGGCCGCGTTGCGAAAATGCTGCTCGGCCAACAGCTCGGTGGGCGCCATCAGCGCGGCCTGATAACCCGCCTCGACGGCTTGCAGGCAGGCCGCCAGCGCCACCACGGTCTTGCCCGAGCCGACATCTCCCTGCACCAGGCGCAGCATGGGCCGCGGCTGCGCCAGATCATCGGCGATCTCGCCAAGCACGCGCTTCTGCGCCGCGGTGAGTTCGAACGGCAATGCGGCAAACAAACGCTGCTGCAGCTGGCCGTCGCGCGGCAGTGCGGGTGCCGGCGTGTCGCGCATTTGCGCACGCAGCCGCGCCAAGCTCAGCTGGTGCGCCAGCAACTCTTCGAACGCCAGACGGCGCTGGGCCGGATGCCGGCCGGCCGCCAAAGCGCCGAGATCGGCGTCGGTCGGCGGCGCATGCAACAGCGCCAATGCCGCACCGAGTTCGTAGCGCAGGTCCTCCGGCAGCAACTCGACGGGCATCAGCTCCACAGGTTCGCCGTAGGCCCTGGCCTGTCCGATGAGACGCCGCAACACCGCTTGGCCCAGGCCTTCGGTCGTCGGGTAGATCGGGGTCAGCGTGGGCTCGGGCGCCGCCTCCTCGGCGAGTTCGCCGGCGAGGAGCTGATACTCGGGATGCACCATCTCCAGCCCGTGTACCCCCGCGCGGGCTTCACCGAACACGCGCAGAGACTGGCCGCGCGCCAACTGATTGCGCTGGGTGTTGCCGAAGTGGAAGAAACGCAGGGTAATCGCACCGGTACCGTCGGACAGGCGCACCAGCAGTGTGCGCCGACGCCGCTGCACGACCTCGGCATGCTCGATGCTGCCCTGAACAAGCGCCTCCTGATGCGGACGCAGCGCGCCAAGCCGCACCAGGCGAGTGCGATCCTGATAGCGCAGCGGCAGATGGAAGAACAGGTCCCCCACCCGCTCCAGACCGAGACGCCCGAGACGTTCGGCGACACGGCTGCCGACGCCCTTGAGCGACGACACCGGAGATTGAAGACTGAGCGCGCTCACAAGCGATGTCGGCCGCGGCCCCGAGAGCGCGGCCTACGCTGTCAGCCTAGCACCATCACACCTTCGATCTCGACGCCGACGTCGCGCGGCAGCGCGGCCACGCCCAGCGCGGCACGTGCCGGATAGGGTTCGCTGAGGTACTCGGCCATGACCTGATTGACCACGGGGAAATGCGTCAGGTCGGTCAGATAGATGTTGAATTTGACGAAATCGGCCAGGTTGCCGCCGGCAGCACCAGCCACCGCTGCCAGGTTGTCGAACACTCGCCGGATCTGTGCTTCGATGTCGCCACCAACCACTTCCATGGTGTCCGGATCGAGCGGGATCTGTCCCGAAACATAAACGGTGTCACCGCATTTGATCGCTTGGGAATACGTACCGATGGCCTTGGGCGCGGCATCGCTGTGAATGATTTCGCGAGGCATTGTCTACTCCATGAGACGTGGGCGAAAAACTGCAGAGGATAGCGGGAACCGCCAAACCGGTCATCAACCACGTACGCGGCTGATCTTGTTCACCGCCGGTATGGCGCGGATGCGCCGCATGGCCCGCGCCAGATGCACGCGGTCGCGCACGCTGATAACGAAACTCAAGGTCGTGAGCACGCTGTCGCGCTCCTCGAAGGACACGTTATCGATGTTCGATCCCGCCTCGGCGATTCGCGTGGCGACCGCCGCGAGCAGACCGCGCTGATTGGTCGCCTGCACGCGCACGGCGGCACTGAACTCGCCGCTGGTCTCCTCGGCCCATTGCAGCGGCATCCAGCGATCCGGCTTGCCGCGCAAATCGGCCACGTTGCGGCAGTTGTCGCGATGGATCACCAGGCCTCGTCCGGCGCTGAGAATTCCGATGATCGGGTCCCCCGGAATCGGATAGCAGCACTTGGCGAAGGTCAGCACCAGACCTTCGCTGCCGCGTATGGCCATCGGTTTGCCGCCGCTCTGGGGCTTGGGCTCGGCTTCGCTCGCCCCGTCGCCCTCGCTCAGCAGGCGCCGGGCGACGATCGGCGCCAAGCGGTTGCCCAGACCGATGTCGGTCAGCAGCGTATTGAAATCGGCGATCTCCAGCGCTTCGAGCAGGGCATCGATGCGCTCCGGCTCAATGCCGTCCAGATCCTGCCCGAAGGGGGTCAATGCCTTGTCGAGCAAGCGCCGCCCGAGCAGCACCGCCTCGTCGCCCTGCAGGTTCTTGAGCCGGTGGCGCAACCCGGCACGCGCCTTGGCGGTGGCGACGAAGCTCAGCCAGGCCGGATTCGGACGGGCCCCCGGCGCGGTAATGATTTCCACCGTCTGGCCGCTTTCGAGCTGCGTCGACAAAGGTGCAAGGCGGCGGTCGATCTTGGCCGCCACGCAGGTGTTGCCTATGTCCGAGTGCACGGCGTACGCGAAGTCGACCGGCGTGGCGCCGCGCGGCAGCTCCATGATGTGGCCCTTGGGCGTGAACACGTAGACCTCGTCCGGGAACAGGTCGACCTTCACATTCTCCAGGAATTCCAGCGAACTGCCGGCGCGCTGCTGCATCTCGAGGATGCCCTTGAGCCATTCGCGCGCGCGCGCCTGCGCACCGGCGCCGGCCGAACCGCCCTCGCCGGCCTTGTACAGCCAGTGCGCGGCGATGCCGCTTTCGGCCACCCGGTCCATCTCCTCGGAGCGGATCTGCACCTCGATCGGGATTCCGTGCGGGCCGAACAATACCGTATGCAGGGACTGGTAGCCGTTCGCCTTGGGGATCGCCACGTAGTCCTTGAAATAGTTGGCCAGCGGCTTGTAGAGATTGTGCACCACGCCGAGCGTGCGATAGCAGGTGTCGATGTCCGCCACCACGATGCGGATGGCGAAAACGTCGTACACCTCGGCAAACGACAGGCGCTTGTCGCGCATCTTGCGGTACAGCGAATAGAGGTTCTTCTCGCGACCCATCGCGCGTGCCACGATACCCGTCTCCTCGAGGCGGCGCACGATGGTGTTCTCCACGTTCTGCATCAGCTCCTTGCGCCGTCCACGGGCACGTTCGACCGAGGTCGACAGCACGCGGTAGCGCGCTGGATAGAGCGCAGCGAAGCCGAGCTGCTCGAGTTCGCGACGCACCGCGTTCATGCCCAGGCGCTGCGCAATCGGGGCGTAGATTTCCAGCGTCTCGCGGGCAATGCGCCGGCGCTTGTCCGGACGCAGTGCGGACAGCGTGCGCATGTTGTGCAGGCGATCGGCCAACTTGACCATGATCACGCGCAGATCGCGCACCATGGCCATCATCATCTTGCGGATATTCTCGGCCTGCGCCTCGGCGCGCGACTCGAACTTCAGATGCGTGAGCTTGCTGACGCCATCGACCAGCTCGGCAACCTCCTCGCCGAACAACTCGGACAGCTGTTCCTTGCCGACCGGAGTGTCCTCCATCACGTCATGCAGGATCGCCGCCATAATGCTGTGGTGATCCATGCGCATGCCGGCCATGACACGGGCCACGGCGAGCGGATGGAAGATGTAGGCTTCGCCGGACTGGCGATGCTGGCCCTCGTGCGCCTCGGCGGCGAACAAATAGGCTTGATAGACGCTGCGGATCTGTTCGGGCGACAGATAGCTTTCCAGCAGATCGCACAGATCACTGACGTGAAAACGCCCCCCCGACACCGGTCCCGGGGAACCGGCGTTCGGCGACAATGCGGGAGAGGCGGCAGGCTCGGCCATCGAGGATTCTCAGGCGCTTCGCAAGCGAGGCGCAGGCTGCCTGAGTCAGATTTCGCGCTGCACTTCGACGTCGCTCACCGGCGACTCGGCGGCATGCTCACGCGCCACCACCTCGTCGAGCACTTCCTTGCCGACCAAGCCATCGGCCACTTCGCGCAAGGCCACCACGGTGGGCTTGTCGTTTTCCAGGGCCACGCGGGGCTCCGCGCCCATGGCGATCTGCCGTGCACGCTTGGCCGAAATCAGTACCAACTGAAAACGGTTGTCCACCTTCTCGAGGCAGTCTTCTACGGTAATTCGGGCCATACTCTTGCCATCTCCTGACGATGAATACCGGGCCGCGGCCAATATGCGCGACTCGGGACAAACTAGATTACCTACCTTGGCCGGCTCAGGCCAACAATTCGCGCATCAAGGCCTGCTGGCGGCGCGCCTGACCGCCGAGCCGTAGACGGTTGGCCGTCACGATGCACTCCAGATCGGCCAGCGCGCGACCGAAGTCATCGTTGACCACGAGATAGTCGTACTCGGCGTAATGCGACATCTCGCGCACCGCATCGCGCATGCGGCGCTCGATAACGCTTTCGCTGTCCTGGCCGCGCGTACGCAGGCGCTTTTCCAGCGCCTCGCGCGAGGGTGGCACGATGAAGATCGATTCACAGCCGGGCATCTGTCTGCGCACCTGCTGCGCGCCCTGCCAGTCGATTTCAAGCAACACGTCGCGATCCGCCTGCAGATCGGCCTGCACGCTGGCGCGAGCCGTGCCGTAGAAATGATCGAAAACCTTGGCGTGTTCCAGAAACCCGCCGGCCTCGACCAGTTCGAGAAAATCGCGCTCGTTGACGAAATGGTAGTCGCGGCCGTCCTCTTCGCCCGGCCGCGGCGCGCGCGTCGTGTGCGACACGGACACGGTCAGCGAGCGCTGGCGTTCGACCAGCGCCTTCACCAGACTGGTCTTGCCCGCCCCGGACGGCGCGGAAAGAATGTAGAGAGTGCCCAAGCTCACGAGGCAATACGACCCAACCAAAGCCGCATAGTATAACCAACAAGCCCCCAGCAACATAGCCGGCGACGGAATACTCAGCCCCGACGGGACGGATCGTGGGCGAGAAAGAAGCGACGATAGAGATACAGATACCCGCCCTGCAGCACCGTCCCCATGACGAACGGCGCCACCAGCCACCCCGCCTGGAAGAACAAGCCGGCGAGCAATGGACCGAACGCGAAGGGAATCATCTGCGAGACGCTGTTGAGGCTCGCCGCCAGGCCGCGGCGACCGCCGCCGACCAGGCTGACGCCGAGCGCCTGGCGCGCCCCGATGGTGCCGCGGCTCAGCGCCGAGCGCAGCACGTAGAACGCGCCGGCCCAGGCGAAGCTGGGTGCGAACGCCATCGGCAGCAACAGCAGTAGGCCGAGCAGACGCAGCCAGACGACCACGTCCACCACGCCGAAGCGGCTGGTCAGACGTCCGGAAACCAGCGAAGCGACGCCGGTGACGGCGAAAGCCAACGCCATCATCGGCGCAATCGCCGCAGGGCCGACGCCGAAACGCAGCTTGAACCAGTAGGCCAGCAGAGGCCCCACCAAGCCGACGCCGAGGCCGTTGAGCACGTTCACCGCGACCAGGCGGCGCAGCAGCCCGTTCTCCCGCGTGCGCGCCTCGGCCTCATCCTCCGCACGCTGCGGTTCAGAGGCTGTCTCGGGCAGATCCCGAGCGAACCACAGCAACAGCAACGAGATCAGCGAGCCCCCCAGCACCACCGCGAACAACACCCGGAAATCCTGCGGCGCGGGCGAGGGCCCGCCCAGCCAGCTCGGCAGCGCTGCCAGCCAGGCACCGGCGCACATGCCGAAAAAACCCATCGCCGTATTGAGACTGAACACCATGCCGCTACGGCAACGTTCGATTCCGCGCATCAACCATGACTGCTCGACCGGCGCGAACGGCCCCGGACTGCCGTTCGCGCCGCGTCCGAAGCCGCCGACCACCGCGGCCGCGGCCAGCCATGCGGGCTGCGCCGTGAGCAGCGCGATCGACGCCACCACCAGTTGCGAGCATTCATAAGCGATCAGGAAACGCCGCCTGCCGAGACGGTCCGACAGCGGCCCCAGCAGCAGCGTCAACGCGGCACTGAACACCAGGCCGCCCATGAACACACCGCCGATGGCCACCGCCGGCCAACTCAGGGCGTGCAGATACAGTGCGAAATCGACCACCAGCGCACCCTGACCGACGCTTCGCGCCAATCTGGAGGCCATCAGAAGCCGCGCGGTCGGCGGCAGAGTTCTCAGCGACATGGAAAATCCAGATCGAAACGACGACACGAACGCAGCTCCGCGCCACGCAGAACCGAGGCGGCGGAAGCCAACTATTCGGCCGCGGCGACCGGCGTGCGCCCCTTCGGTGTAAACGGCGGACGCGCGAACCATACCAACCCCAGAAGAACCACGAAAATCCAGCCGGAGAGCCAGAAGAAATCATTCGTGGCGAGCATGAAGGCCTGGCGCGACACCGTATGCGAGAGCCATTCCGCAGCCTGCGTCGGCGCCATACCGACTCCCTGCAGCTGCGCGAAGGCATGCTCGGCAGCGGGGTTGGCGGAGGTGAAATTATCGTTCAGATGCGCATCATGCAGCGTCGCGCGCCGATCCCACAGCGTGACGCTCAACGAGGTGCCGAAACTGGCCCCCAGTGTGCGCAGGAAGTTGGCCAGCCCCGAAGCGCTGGCGATGCGATCGGGCGTCAGACCGGACAACGACATCGCCGTTAGTGGGATGAAGAACGTCGCCACGCCGATGCCCAGCCAGATCCGCGGCTCGATCAAATTGCCCAGCGTCACCTGGGTATTGAAGCTGCCGAGCCAGAACGAACAAACCGCGAAAACCAGAAACGCGACCGTGACGAAAGTGCGCAGATCAACGCGATGCAGGCTGCGGCCGACAATGGGCGAAAACACGATTGCCAGCAGACCAACCGGGGCCGCAGCAATGCCCGCCCAGGTGGCGGTGTAACCCATTTGCGTCTGCAGCCACAGGGGGAAGATCACAATGCCGCCGAAATACGTGCCAAAGCCCAGCGTAATCGCCACCGCGGCGACGTTGAAATTGCGATTGCGGAACAGGGTTAGATCGATCACCGGGTGCTCTTCGTACCATTCCCAGATCAGAAACAGCACCAGGGCAATCGTCGCCGCAACCGCCAGGGCCACGATATAGCTCGAACCGAACCACCCCATGTCGTTGCCGTTGTCGAGCATGATCTGCAGCGCGGCGACCCACACGATCAGCAGCACCAGCCCCACCACGTCGATCGGGCGCTGCCGACGCGGCGTCTCGCGATGGCGCAGCATCACCCAGGTGATCGCAACCGAGGCGATACCCACGGGAATATTGATGTAGAAGATCCACGGCCAGCTGTAGTTGTCGGTAATCCAGCCGCCAAGGATCGGCCCCAGCACCGGTGCGACCACCGTGGTCATGCCCCAGATCGCCAACGCCAGCCCACGCTTTTCGGGAGGATAGTTATTCAGCAGAAGGCTCTGCGAAAGCGGAATCATCGGCCCGGCCACGGCACCCTGCAGCACACGCAGGAACAACAGCATCGGGAAGCTGTCAGCTAAGCCGCACAGCCAGGAAAACAGCGTGAACAGCGCGGTGCAGGCGACGAACAGCCGCACCTCGCCGAAACGCTGCGCCAACCACCCGGTCAAAGGCACCGCGATGGCCGTGGCCACGACGAAAGCCGTGATCACCCAGGTACCCTGATTGGGGCTGACCGCCAGATCGCCGGCAATCGTCGGCACGGCGACGTTGGTGATCGTCGTGTCGAGCACGTTCATGAAGGTCGCCAGCGCCAGCGACACGGTGATCACCACCAGTGCCGTGCCATGAAACGACTGCGGCTCAGCTTCCGCCATGCGAGGAAACCGCTTCGCCCCTATTGGCGGCGATGATGTGCTGCACCAGCTTCCGAGCGCCGATCAGCTGCCCGGCATAGACGCTGGAGACGGTCGAAGGTTTCGGTGCGTTCTTTTGCGTGGTGAGCGACGCACCGCTGCGATCGTGCGTATCGATGGTCACGTTCATCGACAGCCCCAACCGCAACGGATGCTTTTTCAGCTCCTTTGCCGGTATGCCGACTCGCACCGGCAGGCGCTGCACCACCTTGATCCAGTTCCCGGTCGCGTTCTGCGCCGGCAATAACGCGAAGGCCGAGCCGGTCCCAGGCGACAGCCCCAGCACCTTGCCGTGATAGGTCACAGAATCGCCGTAGAAATCAGCCTGCAGAGACACCGGCTGGCCGATTCGCACATCGCTGAGCTGGGATTCCTTGAAATTCGCGTTGACCCACACGTCCGCCAGCGGCACCACATCCATCAACACGCTGCCCGGCGTAACCTGCTGGCCAAGCTGCACGCCGCGGTTGGCGGCATAGCCACTGACCGGTGCGAGAATACGCGTGCGCTGCAGCACCAGATAGGCGCTGCGCACGGTCGCGGCTGCCTGCCGGACCGCCGGATTGTCCTCCAGCTTGGCGCCTCCGACCGCGGCGCGGGCGCCGGCCAACTGAGCCCGATCCAGAGCCAGCTTGGCGCGCGCGACCTGCTCGGCGGTCTGTGCGTGCTGGAACTGCTCCTGCGAGTTCATGCCCCGCTGGCGCAGGCGTTGCTGACGCGCCAGGTCATCCTTCGCCTGGGCAAGCTGAGCGAGGTCCATCTGCACGGTAGCGGCCAGCGCGTCGACGCGCGCGTAGTCTTGGCGTACTCCGCGCACCTGCAGCGCAAGCGCCGACTCGGCCTTGGCCAGTACCAGCCGCGCGTCCGCCGGATCGAGTTCGGCCAGTATCTGGCCCTTGCGGACGTAATCGGTATCGTGTGCACGCACCGCGACGACCGTACCCGACACCTGCGGCGAGACCGGCACGCGATCGCCATGGACGTAGGCATCATCGGTGCCCACGTAGTACTGCCCGATCAGCAGATCGTAGGCGTACCAGGCACCGCCCAGGACGGCGAACACCAGCACCGCAAGCAGCAGCACACGGGTGCGGCGCCGTTTGCGCGGCGCGGAGCTATCATCGGTTGCGGAAGAGTCATGCGTCGGCAAGTGCGCCTCCTTGGCTCAGGCGACGTACGAACCGCATCAAGTCGTCAGGGGCGCATCGCGCCAAACCGGGCGGTCATGATGCGATCATGGGATGGACCCGGCGCCTCGCGCCGGGTCTGGGAATATGGTCGGAGTGAAAGGATTCGAACCTTCGACCCCTGCCTCCCGAAGGCAGTGCTCTACCAGGCTGAGCTACACTCCGAATTGAACAGCCGTTTGCTAGGCGTCCCGTTCAACCGCCACGCGGGTCAACGAAGCGAGGGCGTCCTTATACTGGGATTCGGGCAAAACGGCAAGTTGTTTGCGCGCCAATTCGGCCTCGGCGCGGGCAACCGATTCAGTGTACGCAAGCGCGTCGGTCGATTCAATGGCTGAGAGCACCGCATCGATACGATCCAGGCCGCCCTGCTCGATCGCCTCGCGGATCACTCGCCGCTCGCTCTCGTTGCCGACGCGCATCGCGTAGATCAAAGGCAGCGTCGGCTTGCCCTCGGCAAGATCGTCGCCGACGTTCTTGCCCATCACCTCGGCTTCCGCACGGTAATCGAGCACGTCGTCGATCAACTGAAACGCCGTACCGGCATGCTTGCCGTAGGCGGCCAGCGCCTGCTCATGCTCCTGCGACATTCCCGCGAGCACCGCTCCGATGCGCGTTGCGGCCTCGAACAGCTTGGCGGTCTTGGAATGGATCACATCCATATACCGCTCTTCCGTCGTATCGGGGTCGTTGCAGTTGAGCAACTGCAGCACCTCGCCCTCGGCGATGGTATTGGTCGCCTGCGCCAGAATGCCCATCACATGCATGCTGCCCAGTTCGACCATCATCTCGAAGGCGCGGGTGTACAAAAAGTCGCCGACCAGCACCGCCGCCTCGTTGCCCCAGATGGCGTTGGCCGTCTCGCGGTTGCGCCGCAGCTTGGAATCGTCGACCACGTCGTCGTGCAGCAGCGTGGCGGTGTGGATCAGCTCCACGATCGAAGCCAGACCGATGTGCCTGTCGCCCTCGTAGCCGCAGGCCCTGGCGCTGAGCAGCGCCATCAGCGGCCGCAGGCGCTTGCCGCCGCCGCCGACAATATAGGAACCCAACTGGTTGATCAGCACGACCTCGGAACGCAGGCGCGCGAGGATATGGTCGTTAACGGCCTGCATGTCGTCGGTGACAAGCAAGCGTATCGCACTGAGCTCCATCAGTATTTTCGGCTCGCGTTGGGAGAAGTCTGTATAGTTTCGAAGCGCGGGTGCGCCGACGCTACGGCGCGGTTCCGGCATGCTAGGGAGGCGTCTGCAGGGTGTCAAGCCGCGGCTTTCGCCGAGCGCTTGGCTATTCGGCGTTGACCCTGCCCCCTTTGCGGGCTAGAATCCCGCCTCTTTTTCCCATCAGTTGTTCCGGAGAAGACAGAATGTACGCGGTCATCGCCACTGGCGGCAAGCAATATCGGGTCGCCGAAGGCGACATCCTCAAGATCGAGCGCCTGCCCGTTGAAGCCGGCAGCGAAGTCGAATTCGACAAGGTGCTGATGGTCGGCGCAGGCGCCGACGTGACCGTCGGCGCGCCTTACGTCGACGGCGGCAAAGTCACCGCGACGGTGCGTGCGCACGGCCGCGGCGAGAAGGTCGAGATCGTCAAGATGCGCCGCCGCAAGCACTATCGCAAGCAGATGGGCCACCGCCAGGACTACACCGAAGTCCAGATCGGCGCCATCAAGGGCTGAGCGCAGCTCATCTTCAGTGTATGACCCGGCGATCGCTCGATCGCGGGCCAAGGATTTAGAGGTAGGCAGAAATGGCACATAAAAAGGCAGGCGGCAGCACCCGCAACGGCCGCGATTCAGAATCCAAGCGCCTTGGCGTCAAGCGCTTCGGCGGCCAGACCGTCAGCGCCGGCAGCATCCTGGTGCGTCAGCGCGGCACCCAGTTCCACCCCGGCCTGAACGTCGGCCTGGGCCGCGACCACACCCTGTTCGCCAAGGTCGAAGGCACCGTCAACTTCGTGACCAAGGGCCCGAACAACCGCAAGTACGTCAACGTCCTGCCGGCCTAAACCCTGGCAGACGCGTTTCGCGAAGGCCCCGCCCTGACCCGGCGGGGCCTTCGCGTGTCCGGGCACTTGACGCCGGACACCGATCGAAGCTAAGCATTGACCGCCGGACCAGCCCCGTCCGGCCGCGCTACGTACGCCGGCGCCCTGCAAACGCGTACGACTCCACAGCCGGGGCCGCTGGAGCCTCCACCCATGAAGTTCGTCGACGAAGCAAGTATCAAGGTCCAGGCCGGGGACGGCGGCAACGGCTGCGCATCCTTTCGGCGCGAGAAGTACATTCCCTTCGGTGGGCCCAACGGCGGCGACGGCGGTGACGGCGGCAGCGTCTACCTGCGCGCGGACTCGGGGCTCAACACGCTCAGCGATTTCCGCTACAAGCGCAGCTTCCAGGCCGAACGCGGTCAGAACGGCATGGGCCGCGACATGACCGGGCGCAAGGGCCAGGAGCTGGAAATCCCAGTGCCCGTCGGCACCGTGGTGCGAGACGCCGATACCGGCGAACTCATCGGCGACCTCACGCGCCCCGATCAACGCCTCAAGGTCGCGCAGGGCGGCCGCCACGGCCTCGGCAACACCCACTTCAAGAGTTCGACCAACCGCGCTCCGCGCCAGTTCACGCACGGCACCCCGGGCGAACTGCGCACGCTGGAGCTTGAACTCAAGCTGCTGGCCGACGTCGGCCTGCTAGGACTACCCAACGCCGGCAAGTCGACGCTGATCAGCCGCGTGTCACAGGCGCGGCCGAAGATCGCCGACTACCCCTTCACCACCCTGCACCCCAACCTGGGCGTAGTCAGCGTCGGACCGCTGGACAACTTCGTCATGGCCGACATCCCCGGCCTCATCGAAGGGGCCGCGGAAGGGGCCGGACTGGGTCTGCGCTTCCTCAAGCACCTGCAGCGCACCCGGCTGTTGCTGCATGTCATCGATATCGCGCCGCTCGACGAGGGACACGAACCGCTCGACGACGCCCGGACCGTCCTGGAGGAACTCGAGAAGTTCAGCCCAGAACTGTCCGCCATGCCGCGCTGGCTGGTCTGCAACAAGAGCGATCTACTACCGCCGGAAGAAGCGGAGGCACGCTGCCGGGCCCTGGAACAGGCGCTGGGATGGGACGGACCGCGCTTCTGCATCTCCGCAGTCAGCGGCGCAGGCACCCAGGAGCTGCTGAGAGCGGTCATGACCCACCTCGAGCAGACGACCGCCGGCGACGATGACGACGATGAGTAACGCGACGCGTCGCTGGGTGATAAAGATCGGCAGTTCGCTGCTGACCAACGACGGCCGCGGACTCGACCATGCCGCCCTGACCGACTGGGCGGCGCAGATAGCCCGCCTGCGCGCGGCCGGGCATGAAATTCTGCTGGTTTCCTCGGGCGCGGTCGCCGAAGGCATGAGCCGCCTCGGCTGGCATGTGCGCCCGCGCGAACTGCATCAGCTGCAGGCTGCCGCCGCCATCGGCCAGATGGACCTCGTGCGGGCCTATCAGGATCAGTTCGCGCGCCACGACCTGCTCGCGGCGCAGGTTCTGCTGACCCACGACGACCTGATCAACCGCCGGCGCTATCTCAACGCCCGCAGCACGCTGCGCACCCTGCTCAAGCTGGGCGTGATCCCGATCGTCAACGAGAACGACACGGTCGCCGCCGACGAGATCCGTTTCGGCGACAACGACACCCTCGGCGCGCTGGTCGCCAATCTCGTCGAGGCCGAACGCCTGGTGATTCTCACGGATCAGAAAGGCCTGTTCGACAGCGACCCGCGCCAGAATCCCGAAGCGCGCCTGATCCCCCGCGCCAAGGCCAGCGACGCCCGCCTGTCAGGCTTTGCCGCCACCGGCATGGGCACGCTTGGCCGCGGCGGCATGGCCACCAAGGTCGCCGCCGCCAAACGCGCAGCGCGCTCCGGCGCGGAAACCGTCATCGCCAGCGGACGCGAGGCCCGCGTGCTCGAGCGCCTGGCCGAAGGCGCCGAACTCGGTACACTGTTGCTTCCCGACAAGGAACCTCTGGCGGCACGCAAGCAGTGGATCGCCAGCCAGCTAAGCCTGCACGGCCATCTCGTCGTCGACGAAGGTGCGGCGCGCGTGCTTCAGCAGGCCGGACGCAGCCTGCTGCCCATCGGCGTCACGCAGACCGACGGGAACTTCGCACGCGGGGAG
The DNA here is from genome assembly GCF_037381185.1 of Acidihalobacter sp. Classification (NCBI taxonomy): domain Bacteria; kingdom Pseudomonadati; phylum Pseudomonadota; class Gammaproteobacteria; order Chromatiales; family Ectothiorhodospiraceae; genus Acidihalobacter; species Acidihalobacter sp. The sequence goes on along the minus strand of NZ_JARRQY010000009.1, from coordinate 36,468 downwards.
GTGGTTTCCGTTCTCGATGCCCAGGGGCGCGAAATCGCCCGCGGCCTGATCAACTACAGCGCCGACGAAACCCGCCGCATCATGCGCAAGCCCAGCGACGAGATCGAGAGCATACTGGGCTACGTCGACGAACCCGAACTGATTCATCGCGACAACCTCGTGCTGCTCTGACGTACGGTAGACGCGCACGACGAAGGGCCCGCACCTTCCGGTGCGGGCCCTTCGTCGTATGCTTTCCTGCATCCCGCGGCGTTGCCGCGGAAAGCGGATTACTGCATCGCGCGGATACGCGCGTTCAGTCGGCTCTTGTGGCGAGCGGCCTTGTTGCGATGGATCAAGCCCTTGTTGACCGAGCTGTCCACCACCGGCACGGCAGCGCGGTACGCCTGCTCGGCCACAGGCTTGTCACCGGACTGAATGGCCTTGAGCACTTTTTTCACTGCAGTGCGCATGCGCGAGGTGAGCATCACGTTATGCTCGCGGCGCACCACGGCCTGGCGGGCGCGTTTCTTGGCAGAGGTGATATTGGCCAAGGTAGGACTCCTAACAGAATTCTGATTAAGCGAAAGGTCGCGTATTTTGAGCGGAAGTAAGTGCCGTGTCAACGGTTTATGTGCTGTTGTGGATATCTTGGCGTGTAGGGGTATCCGTTGTCATTCATTGTGGGCGGATTCATGCGCTCTGTCCTGAATGGGTTTCGGGCGTGATTGGGGCTGGCGATTTTGATCGACGGCGGTCGGGGATGGCGGATTCTTCGAGCGCTGGAGTTCTTTTCGGGAGTGAATCAGCGGCAGGTAATATTGATCTGAATCGGTGACGCGCCCGAGCCTCTTTCTTTACATGCCCCAGTAGTGTCCGGGGAAAGTTCAGTTCTGGCGCCACAACTGTCTGTATCAAATGACTTTTTAGCTGTTTTCCCGGTGTCACCGATTTCAACCTCTCGTGAGCGATGCTTTGAGAGGAACTGTGACCGGGAGGACGCCACCGTGCATCAAGGGCGCTATGTATTTACCCAGTTGTTCGAGTCCCTGCCGCGGCAGGTATTGCGCCGGGCCGTGCACCGCTACCAGGGCGAGCGCTACGTCAAGCGCTTCTCCTGCTACGATCAGTTCCTGTGTATGGCCTTCGCTCAGCTCAGCGCCCGCCAGAGCCTGCGCGATATCGAGGTCTGTCTGCGCGTCCATCAGGCCAAGCTCTATCACTTGGGTATCCGGGCGGGCGTGGCCCGCAGCACGCTGGCCGAGGCGAACGAGCGGCGCGACTGGCGGATCTACGCAGCGCTTGCTCAGCACCTGATCGGCACCGCCCGGCGCCTGTATGCCACCGAGCCCCTGGGCGTGGATCTGGCGCAGACCGCCTACGCACTCGACTCGAGCACCGTCGAACTGTGCCTGTCGAGCTTCCCCTGGGCGCGGGCCATGCACGCCGGCTGCGGCGGGATCAAGCTGCATACACTGCTCGACGTGCGCGGGGCCATCCCGAGCATGATCCACCTGTCCGAAGCCCGTCGGCACGACGTATGGGCGCTCGATCAACTCCTGCCGGAGGCCGGTGCCATCTACCTCATGGACCGCGCCTATCTGGACTTTGCACGGCTCTACCGACTGCACTGCGAGGGCGCCTTCTTCCTGATGCGGGCCAAGCACAACCTGCGTTTCAAGCGCCGCTACTCACACCCGGTCGAGGACCGTACCCTGATCGGCTGTGACCAGACGGGCGTGTTGGCGCGCCAAGCCACCTGCAGCGCCTACCCCGCACCCGCTACGCAGGGTGCGCGTGCGCGACACCGACGCCGGCGGCTCCATCGTGCTGTTGACCAACCACTTCGCCTTGTCCGCCGAGACCCTCGGCGCCTTATACCGCCATCGTTGGCAGATCGAGATCTTCTTCAAATGGATCAAACAGCACCTGCGTCTGAAGGCCTTCTTTGGGACCTCGGTCAATGCGGTGCAGACCCAGATCTGGATCGCCGTGGCGGTCTACGTACTGGTGGTCATCGTGCGCAAGCGCTTCAACGCCGAGGCCAGCCTCTACGAAATCCTACAGGTGCTGAGCGTCACACTGTTTGAACAAATCCCCTTGGAACAAATACTTACGCAAGCCGGATCCCGCGAACCCAGCCGCCAAAACGATAACCAACTGAATTTGTTCGATTAATTAACCGGACACTACTGGAGTGCGCAAAGAAACCGGCTCGGGCGCATCGCCGATTCGGAGCAAATCCCCGCACCTCAAATCGCGCCCGAAACAGATTATCAAGGCCAAGCAGTACGTCGCCTTCAACCACATAAGGCTAAAACCACAAACAGTGCTTCACGCCGGAAAAGAACTCCACACATTGAAGAATGGCCCCCACAGCAACACCGGACGATGCACCAACTCGCGCCAGACAAACACCAAACCTCCCTCAGCTGACACTTGCGCCCCACCGTCCTCCTGCCTATCGTGTCGCCCTGCATGCCGGCCATCCCCAACTGCGTCCGCGCATGCCCCGGGCACACCGTCGAGGAAACACCCCTGAGCCGCAAACTGTTCCGCTCCACCGCCGTCGTCAGCGCGATGACCCTGGTCTCGCGCATCTTCGGCTATCTGCGCGACGTCGTCATCGCGATCCACTTCGGCGCCAGCGGCTCGACCGACGCCTTTTTCGTCGCCTTCCGCATCCCCAACTTCCTGCGCCGTTTGTTCGCAGAGGGTGCCTTTTCACAGGCCTTCGTGCCGGTATTCACCGAATACAAGGAACAGCAGGATCACGAACACCTCAAGGAACTGCTCGCCCGTACGGCCGGCACACTGTTCGGCGTTCTGTTCGTGGTTACGGCTCTGGGGGTAATCGGCGCGCCGTTGCTGATTTCGATCTTCGCACCCGGCTTCGTCGAAGACCCACAGCGCCACGCGCTGGCCACCGAGATGCTGCGCCTGACCTTCCCCTATCTGTTGTTCATTTCGCTGACGGCGCTGGCCGGCGGCGTGCTCAACAGTTTCGGGCGCTTCGCCGTTCCGGCCTTCACGCCGGTGTTCCTGAACCTCTCGCTGATCAGCGTGACCCTGTGGCTCGCGCCGCATTTCGCCGAACCGGTAGTGGCGCTGGCGGTGGGCGTACTCATCGCCGGCTTCGTGCAACTCGCTTTCCAACTGCCTTTCCTGCACCGCCTAGGGTTGTTGCCGCTGCCCCACTGGGGACGCACGCATGACGGCGTGCGCCGCATCCTGCGGCTCATGCTGCCCGCGCTGTTCGGTTCCTCCGTGGTCCAGATCAACCTTCTGTTCGACACGCTGGTCGCGTCGTTCCTAGCCGCAGGCAGCATCTCCTGGCTGTACTACTCGGACCGCTTCGTGGAAATGCCGCTGGCGCTGTTCGGCATCGCGCTGGGTACGGTGATTCTGCCCAAGCTGTCGCAGCACCGGGCACGCGGCACCGAACGGGATTTCGAGGCGACCCTGGACTGGGCCGTCCGTCTCGCGGTGGTGATCGCGGTGCCGTCCGCGCTCGGCCTGGCCGTGCTCGCCGGCCCGATCCTGACTGCGCTGATCCAGTACCGCGCCTTCAATGCCTACGATGCGCACATGTCGGCACTGAGCCTGGCTGCCTTCGCGGTCGGCTTGCCCGCCTTCATGCTCATCAAGGTACTGGCGCCGGGTTTCTACTCGCGCCAGGACACCCGCACGCCGGTGCATATCGGCATCATTGCCATGCTCGTCAATATGGGGCTGACCGTCATCATCGTCGCGCCATGGTACGTAACACGGCTACCGGGACCGCATGCAGGGCTGGCGCTGTCGACAGCGCTGGCAGCCTATCTCAACGCCGGCATGCTTTACCGCCGGCTGCGCCGCGATGGCGTCTACCCGAATCCGCGCTGGCACGGGCTTTTCCTGCGCGCCGTTGTGGCCGGCGCCGGCATGACAGCAGCGCTGCTATGGCTGTCACCACCGCTGGCGGACTGGGGTGCGTGGGCGGCGCGTGAGCGCGCGCTTCATCTGGTCGAACTGATAGCGCTGGGAAGCGTCGTATACGTACTGCTGCTGGGCGCGCTGGGCGTTCGCCCACGCTCCTTCATCCACGCCTGAGCACCGCGTCCGCGCTCAGCCCAGACCGTAGCGCTTGAGCTTGCGGTAAAGCGTACGCTCGCTGATACCCATCACCTGCGCCACCCGCCTGCGGTGCCCGCCGTGGCGCACCAGCAATTCGGCGATATAGTTGGCCTCGACCTCGCGCATCGGCAGAGCCTGGTCTTCATCCAGCGATTCCGACGCCGAGCCACGGCCGGGCGAAGTTGGACACAGCCCCAACTGCTTGATGCCGATCACGCCGTCACAGGACAACGCCACCGCTCGCTGCAGCACGTTCTTGAGTTCGCGGATATTACCCGGAAAATCGTAGCGCAGCAGGCAATCGACGGCCTCGCGCGTCATGTAGCAGGCCCGGCCGCCATCCCGACACAGGCGATTGAGCAGCGCGTCGGCCAGCGCGGGAATATCGGCCCGGCGTTCTCGCAGCGCGGGCAACTCGACCGTGATGCAGGCTAGGCGGTAATACAGATCCTGGCGGAATTCACCGGCCGTGACGAGCTGGCGCAGATTGCGATTGGTCGCCGCCACCACGCGTACGTCCGCACGCAGCGTCATACGGCCCCCGACCCGGCGGAACTCGCCGCTTTCCAACACGCGCAACAGCTTGGCCTGCAGGGACAACGGCAATTCGCCCACCTCGTCTAGGAACAGCGTGCCCTGATCGGCCGTCTCGAAAAGCCCTATGCGCCGCCCCACACAGCCTGTGAACGCGCCACGCTCATGGCCAAACAGCTCGGTCTCGAACAGCGTCTCGGTGAGCGTGGTGCAGTCGACCGTGACGAAGCTGCCGACCGCCCGCGGGCTACGCTCGTGCAAGAACTGCGCGGCCAACTCCTTGCCCACGCCGCTCTCGCCCTGTAGCAGCACGCCGGCCTCGCTGGCGGCCGATTTGCCCAATTGATCGATCATGCGCAGATAGGCCGGTGAGAAGCCGATCATGCGCCGGTCGTCGCGACTGCGATTGTTCTCGGAGCCGGCCAGGCGCTGGATCGCCTCGCCAAGCAGCAGCTCACCCGACTCGCCGCGTACCGCATGTCCCCGGATGCGCACCTGTTCGGCCTCGCCGCAGGCGTCGTAATGCGTATGCAACACCTCATGCATCTCGCCCGAGGCAAACACCTGACGATGCGGGCAATCCTCGCCGTGCAGATGGCAGGGACTGTCGAGATGATGGGAAAGCTTGTAGCAATACTGCCCCACCACCTCTTCGGACTCCTCCAGGCCGTAGGCCCGGTGATAGGCCAGATTGGCGGCGACCACTCGGTAGCTGCGGTCAATGAGCACGAAGGGATGATCGTGAACGTCGATGAGCGACTGCATCAGCGGCGCGACGCTCGCCTCTTCAGCCTCGAGAACTTCCACTCCGACATCATCCGCCCATTCTGTCATGACGTATTGTCCCATTTACCTGCCATACTGTCAGAAATTGACCATACAGGAACGCCGCAGCGCATGACAAGTCAACCGCAACGCGCCTGGCACGCTTCATGAGTAACGTTTGCACTGCCGCATCAACAGGAGGACGGCACTACCATGAGCGAAAAAATCTGCGTCATCGTCACATCCGGCACACGCGAGAAACTGCAAATGGCCGCCATGCTGGCCTCGGTCGGCGCCGTCAGCGGCTCCGAGGTGCTGGTCTTTCTCTCTATGAACGCACTACCGCCGTTCGTGCAGGGCCGCGGCAACGCGGTCGAGAACGAAGGCGAACTCGGGCGGTTGATGGCCGAGAAACAGGCGCCGCCCTTCCTGCAGTTGTTCGAGCAAGCGGTCGAACTCGGCGATGCCAAGGTCCACCCCTGCTCCATGGCCATGGACGTGATGGGAGTTGGCACGGACGACCTGATGCCCTTCATGGGTGCGCCGCTCGGCCTGACCAAATTCCTGAGCGAGGCCGCCGGCTCGCAGACCTGGACCTTTTGATTCCTCAACGAAACCATAATCAAGGGAGTGCATCTATGTCGGAAAAACGCACGATCGACGCCCGCGGCACGTTCTGCCCGGGCCCCCTCATGGAACTGATCGCCGGGATCAAACAGGCGGAAGTCGGCGACGAGCTTGAAGTGCTGTCCACCGACGAAGGTTCGGCCAACGACATCCCCGAGTGGGTCAACAAGGTCGGACACGAAGTCATCAGCTCCTCCGAGGCCGACGGCGTGTGGCACGTCGTGGTACGCAAGAAGAAATAGGGCACCAGTTCTGAAACCACGGCGCCGGACGGCACGCAGAGGCTTCGGAGCACTCAAATAGACAAAGCCGGCCCCAAGCAGGTCGGCAGCACCACCCAAACCAAGAACGAGGAGAAAACACCATGAAGATACTGATCGTCGGTGGCGGCATGGGCGGCACCATCCTGGGCAACAACCTGGCGCGCCGCCTCAAAAAGGAACTCAAGACGGGCAAGGCCCATATCACCATGCTGTCGGCATCCGAGCAGCACATGTACCAGCCGGGCCTGCTCTACGTCTGCGTCGGCCGCATGGCGCCTGACGAACTGTACCGCGAACAAGCCTCGCTACTGGAGCCGGAAATCGAATTCCACGTCGATCCGGTCGAGGAATTCCATCTCGAGCAGAACCACGTCAAGACCAAGAGCGGCAAGGTCTACGACTATGACATGATCGTCATCGCCACCGGTTCGCGGTCACTGCCGGAAAGCATTCCCGGCCTGGCCGAAAACTCGGTCAACTGCTACACCGAAGCCAACGCCATCGAAATGTGGCGCCAGCTCAAGGCGTTCCAAGGCGGCACGGTCACCATCGCCGTCGGCGTACCGCACAAGTGCCCGATGATTCCGCTGGAAGTCACCTTCGTGCTGCACGACTACTTCAAGGAACGCGGCATCCTCGACAAGGTCAAGTTCCAGTACACCTACCCCATCGGCCGCCTGCACTCGCTGGCGCCTGTCGGCGAATGGGCCAAAGGCGAGTTCGAGCGCATGGGCGTGCAGAGCGAAACGCTGTTCAACATGAAGGAAGTCGACGGAGCCAACCACATCATCCACAGCGAGGAAGGCACCCAGCAACCCTATGACCTGCTCGTCGCCGTGCCCCCGCACAAGGGCATGGAGGTCATCGAAAAGAACGGCCTCGGCCAGAACGGCTGGATCCCCACCGACCGCCACAGCCTCAAGATGGATGGACACGACAACGTCTACGTGCTCGGCGACACCACCAACCTGCCGATTTCCAAGGCCGGTTCCACCGCACACTTCGAGGCCGAGGCGCTGGCCGAGAACCTCGCCGCGATCATCAAGCTGGGCGAACCGGTGCGCGACTATGACGGCAAGGTGTTCTGCTTCATCGAGGCCGGCAAGGACCGGGCCACCTACGCCATGTTCAACTACAACCAGCCGCCTGCGCCCAAGGCCCCGAACAAGGCCGTGCACTGGTTCAAGATGGCCTACAACCAGCTCTACTGGGCGTCCGCACGCGGCCTGCTCTAAGGAGGCGCGCCATGACAGAAACTGCAGATAACGTCGAAAGCACCACGCGCGCACGCGTCGAGGCCCTGGTCGGCGAATTGGTCGAAAACGGCGACATGGACAACCTCGTCCATCTCGCCCGACTGATCGGCTCGGCCCAGGACGCACTGACCGACGACATGATCGGGCGCCTCGCCGGCATCGCCGGCGGCGGCCTCGACATGCTCGATCAGGTCAACCGTAGCGGCGTCGTCAAGGCCCTGCCCGCCATCGCCCAGTTGGTCCAAAACGGCGACCTCGAACGCCTGACCCATCTTGCCAGACTGATGGGCTCGGCCGAGGATGCGCTGACCGACGACATGATCGGACGCTTGGCCGGCATCGCCGGCGGCGGCCTCGACATGCTCGATCAGGTCAATCGCAGCGGCGTCGTCAAAGCCCTGCCGGTCATCACCCATCTGGTCGAAAACGGCGACCTAGAACGCATTGCCCATCTCGCCCGCCTAATCGGCTCGGCCGAGGACGCGTTGACCGACGACATGATCGGACGCCTGGCCTACGTAGCCACCGAGGGACTTTCCCTGCTCGACCGCCTAACCCGCTCGGACGGCTTCCTCGGCATGCTACGCATTCTTGAACGCACGGAAGTACAGGAGTCGTTCACCGCCTTCCTGGAAGCGGTATGCGTCGCTCGCGACGAAGCGGTCAACGCCACACCATCCAGCGGCGGACTCGGCCCCATGCTCAAGCTCGCGCGAGACCCACAAACCCAGGACGCGATGCGCTTCATGGTCAGCATGGCTACTCACCTCAAACGCTGAACGCCACTTCTCCGGCAGACCTCGGGCACAGGGACGTGCCCGTCTTTTATACTGTCGGCATGGACCGCGAATCCCCTCGCCACCGCTCTCACGACTCGGCGCAGTGGCAGCGTCACCGCGCCTGCGTCGACTATCGCGCCTGGCTACTGCCGCTGCCAGCCATCTCGGCAGAACGCTGGCCGGCACTGGTTTCCGCGCTTTCCGCACTCGGCCGCGCAGAATCCGACGCAACCGGCGTCACCACGGTGCGCGGGCCCTGGGGATTTCTGATCATTCCCCCAAGAGGCTTCCCAGAGTTGCGTCTGAACTGCTATAAAATCCTTGGTACAAATCAGGAAAAAGATCTGCTGACCGGCATAACAGCCTGCCTGCGGCAGGCACAGCTGGGACGCAACTTAGATGAATAACGATCGCGTCTATCACATAGACTTGGCGGACTTCTTCGCCGAGGTAAACCGCCGACGGCAAGCCGAAGGGCTCGCCCCGGTCGAACCTGCGGTGATGGCGGTGCGCGCCAACATCCGGCTCGCCATCCAGCGACACAAACCGCTCGACCACGGCAAAGGCAGCGCTGATCTCGTCGAGGACGAGGCTCAGGCACTGTGCCAGACCATGCGCGACCTGTTCAGCACCGCGCCGGAACTGGCCCCCTTCGCCATCGAACAGCCGGCAGAGGAAACCAGCGCGGACGATCAGACGGAAAATGACGATGAACACTTCGCCCTGCCGCTGGTGCGGCTGTACGAAAACATCAACCGTGTGCGCCGCGCCGCCGGCCTGCCGCCGATCGAACCGGCGGTGATCGCCGTTCGGACAGGTCTGCGCTTCACCATTCTGCGCAGGCGTGCCCTGAACTTCGGCGGCACGAACCTGTTGCTCGACGCCGACGACCTCGTCGCGCTTGAGCAGATTCTCGCCGAGCAATTCAACGTGCGCATTGACGGCGGACTCGCCGGACTCTGCGAGAAACCGCGGAAAGCGACTCAGGCGAGCACTGAACCCCAGCGCCCGCGACGCCTCGGCTGGTTCTCGCGCCTGCTTGGCAGAAGACGCGTGAGCATCGACCCGCTGAACCTGATGATGGCCATCAGCCAGCAGCGCGCCCGCATGGGCCACCGCCCGCTGAGCCCGAGCGAAATCAAGCGCCGCTGCCAGGATCGGATCTCTCTAGATCTCGAGTTCAAGGGCAATCTCGACGACGAAGAAATCGCGCTCAACCAGGAACAACTGGACGCATTGGCCGACATCATCCGCAAGGAGTTCCAGGTCATCTTCGACAACCTCGAGGACTTCATCGACGAAGCCCGCAAATGAGCAGCCATCCATGACCTCCACGCCCGTATACCGCAACGGTCTGGCCTTCATCAACGGCCTCAGCCACGTCTACCACTGCAATCACTACAACGCCCACCTGCAGATGTCCGTGCTGCTGAGCGAAGGCGTCGAAAAAGGCTTCGATCCGCGCCGGCTGCTGCAGACGGCGGCGGCCGACCTGACCGCCTGGCTACGCCGCAGCGGTGTCGGCAATCGTGAGCTGCTGGCCGAGTTCACCCATTGCGGCTTCGGTATTCTCAAGCAAACCGGCCCGCAGACCATCACCGCCCCCACTTCGCATTACGGCCAGTCCACGTATGCCCACGGCAAGCCGGAGAAGGGCTGCTATTTCAACGCCGGCTTTCTGCAGGGTCTGGCCGGGCGCAGCGTTGCCGAGACGTCCTGCCGCCACGAAGGCGCCGACATGGACGTCTTCGAAGTCGGCGCCGCGACGCCCGAGCCGGCCGATCCCTTCCTCGGGGAAGCAGACCTCGCCGAAGCACCCGCACGCTTCGATTTCGACGGCTGCGAAATCGACGGCAGCCAGATCGACGAGGACAAGATCGTCTCCACCGTCGCCACCCTGCCGCTGTACGGACGGACGCCGGCGGAGCACGGCGATGGCCTGATCCCGGCCTTCGGCGTGGTGCTCACCAATCACTACGCCGACTACTACAACCGCGTCAGCTACGAGACCTACCGCCGCATGGTCGACGCCGGCGTCCCGCCCGACATGGCACGCGAAGCCTTCGTGCAGTGCGGCCACGTCTGCGCGTTCAACACCTTCGGCGGCATCATGGAAAGCCCCGAGTGGTACGGTCTGGTCGAACCCATGTGCAACTCGGTCGAGGACTGGGTGCACGGTATGGTCGCGGTGATCAATGCGCTCGGCTGGGGCACCTGGCGGGTGGAAAGACTGGTTCCCGGCAAGGAACTGATCGTACGCATCTACAACTCCTACGAGGGCGTGGGCTACCGCCGCCTCTATCCCGCCGCCGACGAGAAGCAGCTGTCGTTCCTGGCGCTGGGCGCGGTACGCGGCCTGGCTCACCTGTTCTGGAGGATCGACATCCGCGACCGCCCGGGGCTCGGCGAGGACCTCTACTTCAGCGTCTTCAACAACCCTGAGGGCTATTGGAACGTCGAGCAGACCCACTCCATCGCCGCCGGTGACGCCTACGACCGCATCGTCACCACCTGTTGATCCCGCAAGCAGCGCCATGGATGTCTAAAAACGCCCAAAGCTGCGTATAATCAGGCTCTTCAGGCCTTTTTCGGGAATCAAGCCGGCGCTCATGGAACTGATCCGCGGCGAACACAATCTGCGCCCGCGCCATCACGGCTGCGTGGCGACCATCGGCAACTTCGACGGCGTGCACCGCGGCCATCAGGCCGTGATCGGCCAGCTTCTGGACGAAGCCGGCAGGCGCGGGCTGCCGTCCACGCTGATCACCTTCGAACCGCTGCCGCATGAATTCTTCATGGGCGTAAAAGCGCCTGCGCGGCTCACCCCGCTGCGTGAACGTCTGCAGCAGTTCGCCCGGCTCGGCGTCGAACGGGTGGTGATCCTGCGTTTCGACGCGAAGCTGTCCGCCCTCGAGGCCGACCAGTTCGTGCAGCGCCTGCTGATCGACAAGCTCGGCGTGAACGCGGTCATCGTCGGCGACGACTTCCGCTTCGGCAAGGACCGCGCCGGCGACTTCGGCTTGCTGGCTCAGGCCGGCGAACGGCTCGGCTTCGATGTGTTGCGCCAGCACACCTTCGCCCTCGGTGACGAGCGCGTCAGCAGCACACGCATCCGCAAGGCGCTGACCGCGGGCGACCTTGGCCAAGTACAGGAGCTGCTGGGTCGGCCCTACACCATCAGCGGCCGCGTGCGCCACGGCGACAAGCGCGGCCGAACCATCGGCTTCCCCACCGCGAACCTGGCGCTGCCCAAGGGCACGCCGGCGATCAGCGGCGTATTTGCAATCGAGGTGAGTTCCGCCGAGGACGCAAACGCACGCGGCGTTGCCAACGTCGGCGTCCGACCCACCGTCGACGGGCGAATTCCACTGCTCGAGGTTCACCTGTTCGATTTCTCCGGCGATCTCTACGGCCACCATCTGTGCGTCGAACTGAAACGCAAGATCCGCGATGAACGCCGTTTCGACTCGCTGGATCAGCTCAAACGTCAGATTCGCCACGACGCCGACCTCGCCGAAGCCATATTGAGCCGTCAGGCTTACTAATCCGCAATCCACGCAAACCGAAGCACCGGAAGCATCCGTGACCGACTACAAGCACACGCTCAACCTGCCGCACACCGACTTTCCCATGCGCGGCAACCTGGCCAAACGCGAACCCGACACGCTGGAGCGCTGGGCATCAATGGACATCTACGGCCGTCTGCGCGAGACGCGCGCCGGGCGCGAGCGGTTCATCCTCCATGACGGCCCACCCTATGCCAACGGCGACATCCACATAGGCCACGTGGTCAACAAGGTCATCAAGGACATCATCGTCAAGAGTCGCAGCCTGGAAGGCCTGGATGCGCCCTACGTGCCCGGCTGGGACTGCCACGGCCTGCCCATCGAACACAAGGTCGAGCAGACCGTCGGCAAGGTCGGCGAGTCCATCGAAGCGGGCGCCTTCCGCAAGGCCTGCCGCGAATACGCTGCCGGCCAGGTCGACGGCCAGCGCCGCGGCTTCAAGCGTCTGGGCATCGTCGGCGACTGGGACGACCCCTACCTGACCATGAACTTCCATACCGAGGCCGACATCATCCGTGCGCTGGGGCGGATCGTCGAACGCGGCCACGTGGTCAAAGGCTACAAGCCGGTACACTGGTGCGTGGACTGCGGCTCGGCCCTGGCCGAAGCCGAGGTGGAGTACGAGGACAAGACCTCGCCGGCCATCGACGTGCGCTTCACCGCTGTCGACCCTGATGTACTGCTTTCGCACTGCGAGGTCGAAGACACGGGCAGCGGCCCTCTGTCCGTGGTCATCTGGACCACCACCCCGTGGACGCTGCCGGCCAACGAGGCCGTGTCGCTGCACCCCGATTTCGACTACGTGGTCGTGCAGGCCGGCGACGAACGCCTGCTGCTGGCTGCCGAGCTGCTCGACTCCGCACTGGCGCGCTGGGGCATCGAGCAGCACCGCGTGCTCGCGCGCTGCAAGGGCGCGGCGCTGGAGAACCTGCGCGTGCGCCACCCGTTCCACGACCGCGACGTGCCGCTGATCCTGGGCGATCACGTCACCGCCGAGGCCGGCACCGGTGCCGTGCACACCGCTCCGGGCCACGGCCAGGACGACTATATCGTCGGCCAGCGCTACGGCCTGACCGTGGACCATCCGGTCGGGCCCGACGGGCGCTTCAGCGCCGGCACCGAATTCTTCGCCGGCGAGAGCGTGTTCGAGGTCAACGACCACATCATCGAGGTGCTGCGCGAACACGGCGCCCTGATGCACGCCGAAAAGCTGCGCCACAGCTACCCCCACTGCTGGCGCCACAAGACACCCATCATCTTCCGCGCCACGCCACAGTGGTTCATCAGCATGGACAAGCTGGGCCTGCGCGCCACCGCGCTGGACGCCCTCGGTGCGATCCAGTTCACGCCGGACTGGGGCCGCGAGCGCCTGCACGGCATGGTCGCCAACCGTCCCGACTGGTGCATCTCGCGCCAGCGCAACTGGGGCGTGCCGCTGGCGCTGTTCGTGCACCGCGAGACCGGCGAGTTGCATCCCGACACCCCGCGCCTGGTCGAGGCAGTGGCCGAGCGCGTCGAGCAGCGTGGCGTGGACGCCTGGTTCGATCTCGATCCGTCCGAAGTGCTGGGCGCCGAGGCGGCGGACTACGAGAAGGTCACCGACATTCTCGACGTGTGGTTCGATTCCGGCACCACCCACTTCAGCGTGCTCGACCGCCGTCCCGAACTGGGCTTCCCGGCCGACCTGTACCTGGAAGGATCGGACCAGCACCGAGGCTGGTTCCAGTCCTCGCTGCTCAGCTCGACGGCGATGCGCGGCGTCGCGCCCTACCGCGGCGTGCTCACCCACGGCTTCACCGTGGACGAGAAGGGCCGCAAGATGTCCAAGTCGCTGGGCAACGTCATCGCACCCCAGAAGGTCATCGACACGCTGGGCGCCGACATCGTGCGCCTGTGGGTCGCCTCCTGCGACTACCGCCGCGAGATGGCCGTCTCCGACGAGATCCTCAAGCGCATGGCCGACGCCTACCGGCGCATCCGCAACACCTCGCGCTTCCTGCTCGCCAACCTGGCCGGCTTCGACCCCGACGCCAACCTCGTGCCGACTGGCGAACTACTGCCGCTGGACGCCTGGATCGTGCACCATGCCGCGCGCCTGCAGGAAGAGCTGCGCGGGGCCTACCAGCGCTACGACTTCCACGTCATCTACCAGAAGGTACACAACTTCTGCGCCGTGGATCTGGGCGGCTTCTACCTCGACATCATCAAGGACCGCCAGTACACCACCCAGGCCGACAGCCTGGCGCGGCGCTCGGCGCAGACCGCGCTCTACCATCTGGCCGAGGCGCTGCCGCGCTGGCTGGCGCCGATCCTGAGCTTCACCGCCGAGGAAATCTGGCAGCACCTGCCCGGCGAACGCGAGGAATCCGTGCTGATGGCCGAGTGGTACGCCTTCCCCGCCGGCGTCGCCGACGGCAGCGTGCTGCCCGAAGGGCTGGACGACGCCTTCTGGGAGACCGTGATCGACGTACGCCAGGCGGTGAACAAGGATCTCGAGGCCCTGCGCCGCGACAGCGTCATCGGCGCCAACCTCGACGCCGTGGTCGAACTCTACTGCGGCGAACGTACCGCCGCGGCGCTGCGCAGCCTGGAGGATGAACTGCGCTTCGTGCTGATCACCTCCGAGGCGACGGTACATGGCCCGGAAGCCACGGCCCCGGAAGAAGCCGTCAAGTACGCGTTGGCCAACGGCGAGACGCTGCGCGTCGCAGCCCACCGCAGTCCGCACGCCAAGTGCAGCCGCTGCTGGCACCATCGGGCCGACGTCGGCCAGCACCCGGAACATCCGGAACTGTGCGGACGTTGTGTGGAGAATGTCGAAGGGGCCGGCGAAACCCGGCGTTTCGCGTAAGCGATGATCGCCGGATACCCTGCATGAAGAGCATTGGCATGCTGCGCTGGCTATGGCTCACCGCCGTCGTCATCGGCCTGGACCAGCTCAGCAAGTGGGCCGCGCTGGCCTACCTGCCCTATGCCGTGCCGCAACCGCTGTTCCCGGGGCTGAATTTCACCCTGGTCTACAACACCGGGGCGGCCTTCAGCTTCCTGAGCCAAGCCGACGGCTGGCAGCGCTGGTTGTTCGTAGGCTTGGCAGTAGTGGTCAGTGGCGTGCTGGTTGCCTGGCTCATGCGCCTCGAGGCACACGAACGCTGGACTGGCGCCGCCATCGCGCTGATCCTGGGTGGCGCGCTGGGCAACGCGCTGGACCGCGTGCTGCGCGGGCACGTCATCGACTTCATCGACCTCTATTACCACCAATGGCACTGGCCGGCGTTCAATCTCGCCGATTCGGCCATCACCCTCGGCGCCGCGCTGCTGATAGCGCGGACGCTGTTCGCGCGGCAGAGCCAGCCCGGTGCGGCCGATCAGTAGACACCGCCGGGTCGTCCCGCGAGCCCGTCATAACGCTCCAAAGCTTCCACCAAGGCAGATCAACGACGATTCTTCATGATCTCCCCACGCCCGAAAGCGTGGGGATACCGTCAGCAGGTGGTAGCGGAACCCAAAACGGCGTTCACCACTTCACGGGCTAGTTGCTCGGGTGGGACTTCGATGTCGAGACGGATTGCCTGTTCGGGTGGCACCTTCGGCTCCTCCAGCGTCGCGAGTTGACTGTCCAGAAGACCGACGGGCATGAAATGGCCACGGCGCATCGCAAGCCGCCGCGCGATCAGATCGCGGGAGCCGTGCAGATGCACGAAGCAAACGTCGTCGCAGCCGCCCGCAATGATCTCCCGGTAGGTGTGACGCAAGGCCGAACACGCGATCACCCCCGGCCGCCCCTCGGAACGCCACTGTCGGATGGCCTGCGCAATAGCCTCCAGCCACGGCAGACGATCCGCATCATCGAGTGGAGTACCTTGGCGCATCTTGGCGACATTGGCGGCGGGATGCAGTGCATCGC
Source organism: Acidihalobacter sp. (assembly GCF_037381185.1). NCBI lineage: Bacteria > Pseudomonadati > Pseudomonadota > Gammaproteobacteria > Chromatiales > Ectothiorhodospiraceae > Acidihalobacter > Acidihalobacter sp. The sequence goes on along the minus strand of NZ_JARRQY010000009.1, from coordinate 20,679 downwards.
CCTCGATGAACGGCCAGCGAAGATGCTCCGCGACGCGTTCCGCGACGGTCGATTTACCGCAACCCGCCACCCCCATAACCACGATGTAGCGTATTTGCATACTTCGCTCGTCCGACCTATGCCAGTCCATGACAATGTGTCCGCATCATGCCTCAAACGTTCGCATACGACGCAGTAGCCTCATCCTCGGCAGGGATAGGCTCGATACGACCGAGAACGAACACGTAGAACGCAATGCCGACCACCAGCACCGCCCCAGCCACCAGGAACGCGTTGGCGAAGGAGTGCGTGGCGCCGACCAGGATGCCTGTGATGATCGGTGCGACGACGCCCATCATGTTGTTGACGAAATTCATGATGCCCCCGATCGTGCCGGTGCCTCCCTGCGGCGCGATCAGAGACGGAATGGACCAGCCGATCGGCGCGGATGCCGCCAGTCCCGACAGTGCAATCGAGATCCACAGTATCGCCCAGACCGGATTCGTGGTCATGGTCGCCCCGAACACCGCCAGCCCGAACAGCATGCCGGTCACCAGCACGGTCTTGCGTACGCGGGTTTCGTCATGGCCACGACCGATCAGAAAGTCCACCAGCCAGCCGCCGACCACGAGATCCGCGATGGTCGCCGCAATCCAGGGAATGACGGCGTAGCCGGCCGACTTCAGAATGCTCATGTGCATCGTTTCGACCAAATAGTCGGGCAACCAGGTCAGGAACAGATAGAACGAATAACCATAGGCTGCAAAACCGATGCTCAGTCCCCACACCTTCCGGTTCTTCAGCAGGTAGCCGAGCATTGCGCCGTAACCGCTAGCCGCCACGCCCTCCGGCGTGGCGCCGCCCTGCTCGATATGGCTGCGCTCGGCTTGCGACAGATTCGGATCGGCCGAGGGGTCGCGATAGATCAGATAAAAGGCGATGAAGTAGGCGAAACTAAGCAACGCAGTGACGCCGAATCCCCAGCGCCAGCCGAAACGCACAATGACGAAGGCCACCAACGGAACGCCGATCACGTTGGAGAACTTGGCCGCCGCGTCAAACAAGGCCGTGGCCAGCGAACGTTCGCGGCGGGGAAACCAGTATCCGGTCGCCTTGGAGCTGGCGGGAAAACCGGGGGCTTCGGCCGCGCCCAGCAGCACGCGGGCGGCGATGACCCCGCCATACCCCGACATCAGCGCTATCGCGCCGGATGCGATCGACCACAGGAACGTGCCCCAACGGTTGACGCGCGTCACCCCGAAGCGATCCAGCAGCATTCCGGCCGGTATCTGCAGCAAGGCATATGACCAGAAGAACGCGCTGAAGAGCAGGCCGATCTCCGCAGCGTTCAAGCCGAACTCATGCTGCAATTGCGGTGCGGCGACCGAAAGATTGATGCGATCGATGTAGTTGATCAAAACCCCGGCACCGAGCAGCACACCGATACCCCAGCGGCGCCGCGGAACTCGCGCGGCGGCATTTGTGTCGACCATGTTTTCTCCTCCACTTATATGTCTGTTTTCTTTAAGACGCCACATTCGCAGCTCCCAATGATAGCGCTATCATTTCCATCGAAACTAAATCGCCTGATGTTCTCCGAAAGAGATTCTAAGACGATAAGATCCGAATGGTAGCGCTAACAATTCAATCTATAGAGTATCGCAAAAGCGAAATCAAGCTGACCCTTCCGGCCTGGAAAGCAATAAACTCATTGAATGAGTCAGCGAAAAACCAGATCGACCAGCTCCGGGCGGATCACGATGGCCGACGTCGCTCACCACGCCGGCACCAGCATGATCAGCGTATCCCGAGCGTTCCGTCACTCTCCGCTCGTCTCCGAAGCGCTGAAAACACGGATCTTCAGCGCCGCAACGGAACTCGGCTACGTGCCGAATCGCGCCGCCAGCGCGCTGGCCTCGGCCCGCTCCATGAACATTGCGGTGCTGATCCCCTCGATGACCAACACGGTGTTCGTCGATACGCTCGCCGGCATCAATACCGAGCTGGGTCCCCGCGGCTATCAAATGCTCATCGGCACCACCGACTATTCGCCGGAGGAGGAGTTCCGGCTGCTGCGCACGTTTCTCGAGTTCAGCCCGGACGGCCTGTTGATCGCCGGCGCCGATCATCTGCCATCGACCTCCGGCATCATCGAGAAGCTCGCCGCTCCCACCGTCCATCTGATGGAGATCGATGCGGACCGCAGCCGCTACTCGGTAGGGCTCTCCCAAACGGAAGGCGGCTACGCCATTGGCCGGCATCTCGTGGCGCGGGGCTATACGCGGATCGGTTTCGTCGCCGCGCAGCTCGATCCGCGAACCCTCGCGCGCGGCGAAGGCTATCGACAGGCACTGCAGGAGGCAGGTCTCTACGAGCCGCGGCGCGAGTTACGCGTCCCGGACCGTTCGTCCATCAGCCTCGGTGCCGAGCTACTCGACCGGATGCTGGACGAATTCCCCGATACCGACGCTCTTTTCTTCTGCAACGACGATCTCGCCCAAGGCGCCCTGTTCCACTGTCAACGCCGGGGGATCTCGGTACCGCAGGATCTCGCGCTGGCCGGCTTCAACGACCTCCCCGTCTCGGCCTGGACCGTACCGTCGCTGACGACGATCGCCACTCCGCGCTATGAGATAGGCGTGCAGGCCGCACGGATGCTCCTCGGTCTGCTCTCAGGCGAGCAACCCGCCCAGCCGCATTGCGATCTGGGCTTCGAACTGAAGACCCGGGAAAGTACGTGACCGCGAGGGATGCGGCCGGGGCTTACACCTTGGTCTTGAGTCTGTCGCGCAGGGTACGCAGACAGGCGTCCATGCCCAGCCCCAGCTCGCGGTTGCCGTAGACCAGCAGGGGGAATGTGCGCGCAAGCAGGCGGCGCGCCTGTGGACGCAGCTTGTCGGTCTGGCCGGCACGCAGCAACACCATCGCCTCCTCCAGCGTCAGCGGCTCGACCGGCGGCGCGGCCGGCTTGCCGGGCCGGCCTTCGGATGTGGCGAACACGATCTGGTTACCGCCCTCTCGCATGGCCTTGCCGAGGCGCGTCTCGGCAATCTTGAGCACCTCGTCGAACTTGAGCGCCGCGGTCAGCGCGGGCGTAACGAGGCCTTCGCTAACGGTCATGCGGAACTTGGTATCACCGCTGCGATAACCCGTCTTGCGCATCAACTGGTGTATGCGTTCGCCGGTTTCGCACGCTGCCGCATGCGAGGTACCCAGCATGAGCACCGCGAACTCGGCACGACCTATGCGCGCCGCAGTATCCTCCGGCCGCACGCTGGAGGAGATCAGGCGGGCGACATTGATCAACACCCGCTCGGCCAGCGCCGCGCCCTTTTTCTTTTCCAGCACGCCGTACTTGTCCACGCTGATACGCAACAGCGAAATGGGCGTGGAGTGGCGAATCGCATAGGACAGCAGCTCTGGACCATGCTTCATCAGGTAGCGGCGATTGGCCAGCCCCGTCAACGTATCGATGGTCGACTCCAGCTCCAGGGCCTTGGTGGCCTGCTGCAGCTTGCGGTTGGTCTGGTCAAGGTGCGCGGCGGAACGGGCGCGAGCCTGTAGTTGCAGCGAGTCGAACGGCTTGGTGATGAAATCCGTCGCGCCAAGGCGCATGGACTGGCGGCGCATGCGTTCATCGTCACCGTGGCCGGTGACGATGACCACCGGCAGTTGATTGATGCGCGGATGGACTGATTCGCGGATCAATCGCAATAACTGGAAGCCGTTCAGGCCCGGCATCATCAGGTCGCTGAACACGGCCTGGATGGTGGTGTCGGTACTGATGATGTCCCAGGCCGCCTCGCCATCGTTGGCCTCGACGACGCGGAAATCGTCGGCGAGCAACCGACTCATGGCCCGGCACATCGTCGGCGAATCGTCGACGATGAGCAGCCGCGGCTTTTCCAACGCGTAGTCGCTGACCTCGGATTCCTCCGGCGTATCCGGTTGCACCTGCATCATCAGTCACCCCTCCAGGGCTGCGACCAGGCGCTGCGCGCCGGTCCAGGCCCGACATCCCCGCTGCCGCATCCCAGATTTCTGACGCGGCAGGCCGTTCAGCGTCGGGCCGACCGACGGTTACGCCGAGGCCCGACTCGCCCGCTTGCGCTCGTGCTCCAGCAGCAGCTTCTTGCGCAGGCGGATATGGTGTGGCGTCACTTCGACCAATTCGTCATCATCGATGAACTCCAGCGCCTGTTCAAGCGTCAGCCGAATAGGCGGCGTGAGCACGATATTCTCATCCGTTCCAGCAGCACGGATGTTCGTCAGCTGCTTGGCCTTGAGCGGGTTGACCACGAGATCGTTGTCGCGCGAATGGATGCCGATGACCATCCCTTCGTAGACCTCCTCGCCATGGCCGATGAACAGCTTCCCGCGCTCCTGCAGGTTGAACAGCGCGTAGCCCAGCGCCTTGCCGGCGCCGTTGGCGATCAGCACGCCATTCTGGCGCTGGCCGAATTCTCCGCGCTTGAACGGACCATAATGGTCGAACACGCTATAGATGAGACCGGTGCCCTGGGTCGCCGTGAGGAATTCGGTACGGAAACCGATCAATCCCCGCGCCGGCATGATGTAGTCCAGACGCACCCGGCCCTTGCCGTCGGGCACCATATTCTTGAGATCGCCGCCGCGCTCGCCGAGTTTCTGCATCACGCCGCCCTGATGTTCTTCCTCGACATCGACGGTGAGCTGCTCGTAGGGCTCCTGTCTCTCGCCGTCGATCTCGCGGATGATCACCTCGGGACGCGACACGCCCAGTTCGTAACCCTCGCGGCGCATGTTTTCGATCAGCACGGACAGGTGCAGTTCACCGCGCCCCGAGACCTTGAGCCGATCGGGATCGTCGGTCTCGTCCACACGCAGAGCGACGTTGTGCACCAACTCGCGCTCCAGGCGCTCGCGGATCTGGCGGCTGGTGACGTACTTGCCGTCGCGCCCGGACAGCGGCGAGGTATTGACCTGGAAGGTCATGCTCACCGTAGGCTCGTCCACGGTGAGCGCCGGCAGCGCCTCGACGTTCGACGGATCGCACAGCGTGTCGGAGATGTTCAGCGGATCGAGGCCGGTGAACGCGATGATGTCGCCCGCCGAAGCCTCGGGCACTTCCACGCGCTCCAGGCCATGGAAACCGAGCACCTGCAGCACGCGGCCCTGACGGCGCTTGCCGTCGCGATCGACGACCACTACCGAGGTATTAGTACCGATCTTGCCGCGGGTCACGCGGCCGATACCGATAACGCCCACGTAGCTGTTGTAGTCCAGCAGGCTGACCTGCAGCTGGAACGGTCCTTCGGGGTCGACCTCCGGCGGCGCGACGTGCTCGACCACCGCCTCGAACAGCGGGGTCATGTCGCCTTCGCTCACGTCGGACTCGCGTCCTGCGTAGCCGTTCAGGGCCGACGCATAGAGCACCGGGAAGTCGAGCTGTTCGTCGGTCGCGCCCAAGCGGTCGAACAGATCGAAGGTCTGATCCACCACCCAGTCAGGACGCGCACCCGGACGGTCGATCTTGTTGATCACGACGATCGGGCGCAGCCCCTGCTCCAGCGCCTTTTGGGTCACGAAGCGTGTCTGCGGCATCGGGCCGTCGACAGCATCGACCAGCAGCAGCACCGAGTCCACCATCGACATCACGCGCTCCACCTCGCCACCGAAGTCGGCGTGTCCGGGGGTGTCCACGATATTGATGTGATAGCCATTCCACTCAATGGCGGTGTTCTTGGCCAGAATGGTAATGCCTCTCTCCTTCTCCAGCGCGTTCGAATCCATGACGCGCTCGACCACTTCGGCGCGTGCGTCGAAGGTGCCGGACTGCTGCAGAAGTTTATCGACCAGCGTGGTCTTACCGTGGTCGACGTGGGCAATGATGGCGATGTTGCGAATATGGGTAGTGGTGGTCATGCGCATAGAGTCTGTATTGGAGGGAAGCGCCAAGATCCATCCACCCGGACGTGCCCGCGCTTCCCGAGCGGCGGCTGATTGTATCCGGAATGTCCCTTCGGCGCATGTTTCGGCTTGACAGGCGCCGGCTTCCCGCGCATGTTTCGCCTTATAGGTACATTAGAGAAATTTGATATGCAATCCCAAACCCTTCCGGTAACCACTCCCTACGATCGCCTCGGCGGCGAAGAAACGATCCGCCGCCTGGTCAAGCGCTTCTATGAACTGATGGACGATTTGCCCGAAGTCTGGGAGACGCGCAAGATCCACCCCAAGGATCTGAGCGGGGCCGAAGACAAGCTGTTCAAGTTCCTCAGCGGCTGGCTGGGCGGACCACAGCTGTTCGTGCAGGAATTCGGTCATCCGATGCTACGCCGCCGCCACCTGCCGTTCGCCATCGGCACGCGCGAGCGCGATCAGTGGCTGATGTGCATGCACATGGCGCTGGACGAGCAGCAGATCGACCCGGAACTGGACGCCCCGCTACGCGCCGCCATCGATGGCCTGGCCGACCACATGCGCAACCAGCCGGAATAGGGCTCCCTTCCCGCTGAAGCGGCCGCGCAGGCCGCTTCAGCGATGCGTGTCGCCGAAGGTCACCAAGCGCCTGACCTTGGGAAACAACTCGGCTGCGATCGTCGGGTCGTGCCGGAGTATGCGCATCCAGTGCGGGAACAGATTGTTCTCCTCGCGCCACTCGTGCTTGGCGAGCTGGCCCGAGATGATGGCGAAGAACGGCGCGAGCATGCCGGCATCGTCGATGCCCTCGGTCACCATCTCCTCGATCATCACGGTGTGTTCGACGATCTCGTCGTGTTCGCGCAGCATGATCGAGGTCGGGTCGTCGCCGCGCGGCGAACGCGGCAACTCGATCACCGGCACCACGATTTCGTTCTCGGCCTCGACGTGGTTGCGCAGGCGCTGGGCATATTCGGCGAACACCGGCAGCGCCGCGGCCATGTCGCCGGCGTTGGTGTGGTGCAGCGCGGTCGCGAACAGCCGGTCGATGCGTTCGTGGTCCCGCGTCAGCAGATCCACCAGATCGCTGGCCTCGACGTCCTCGCGCCGGCGGATGCGCACGCTCCATTGCGGCGGCCCGGACTCCGCCACGTCCCAATAGATCGCATTGCGCAGCTCCAGGGTCACCGCGTCCATGAGCAGGCGCGGATCCTCCTGTGCCAGCAGCGTCACTTCCTCGCCGCGTTGAAGCTCGCGCACCTGCGACAGCACATAGCTGTACTCGGTCAGGGCGCCGCGCCGGGCCAGATTGAGGGTTTCGGACATAATCTCTTTCCTGGTTTCGGGATTCAACCGACGGGGATGACCTGTTTCGTCAGCGCAACGGCGACGATGTAACAGAAAACGGCGATGGCGGCGATCCAGGCACTCATTCGCACCCCGCGTGTACGGCCAAGCTTTAGCGCGACCATACCAAGACCGATGTAGAGCCCCAGCGCGATGACCTTGGCGAACAGCCAAGCTTGCTGCGTGTCGAACAGGTGCGGCGTGAAAAGCAGGCCGATGCCGCTCGCCAACAGGAACGTATCGATGACGTGAGGCAGGATTTTGGTCGCCCGCGCCTGTAGCAAGCTGGAGCCACGCAGCATCCAGACACCACGTAGCGTAAAGCCGGTTATCGACAACAGCGCACTCGCAACATGCAGCTTGAGCAACCAGAACATTCAGACGTTCCCCGGATGGCGCCATCGATCGTGCGCGACAGGACTCGGGGCAGAATATCACAGGAAAATGCGCGAATCGCGCTGACCGGCGGGCGGTAACGGGGCGCGCTCTCGAAGGCGTATCGACCGGGGAACCCGGACGAAAAGAGAGAGCCCGGAGCATGGCTCCGGGCATGTCACATCAAACTGCCAGTCTTGACTGACCCGAGGAAATCAATCGCCGGACGTAGCGGTCGCCGCCGCGCCACTCGGCGCACCGGCTTTGCGCATAAGTCCGACGTAGATCACCGCGCCCAGGATGCCGCCGAGGAACAACGAGAAGTTCTTCAGATCGCCCGGCGTGAAGCTGATCGCGATCGCCAGCAGGGTCGCTGGAATCACGCTCCAAACGGCCAACCAGTTGACACCATTGGTGTACCAGTACGCACCTTCTGGTTTGTCGCTGAACAAGTCGTCAACCTTGATCTCGCGCTTCTTCACCAGGTAGTAATCGGCGAGGATGATGCCGTATAGCGGGCCGATCGTCGCGGCGAGGAAATCCACGGTGTAGTGGATAGCGGCCGGATTGTTGAACAGGTTCCACGGCGTCAGGAACACCGAACCCAACGCGGCGATCATGCCACCCATGCGCCAGCTGATCTTGCTCGGCGCGACGTTCGAGAAATCGAATGCCGGGGAGACGAAGTTCGCGACGATGTTGATCCCGATGGTGGCGGTTACGAAGGTGAACGCCCCAAGCAGAGCGGCGACCATATTGTCGATGTGCCCGACCGTCGCCACGGGATCGGTGATCATCTTGCCGAACACCGGCAAGGTGCCCGACACCACGACCACGGTCACGATCGAGAACATCAGGAAGTTGACCGGCAAGCCCCAGAAGTTGCCGCGCTTGACCGCCTCGTAGTCGCGGCAGTAGCGCGAGAAGTCGCTGAAGTTCAGCGTCGGGCCGGCGAAATAACCCGCCACCAGCGCGATGGCGATGATCATCTGCCACACCGCACTCCAGCCGCTGAGCTTTTCGGTGCCCAGCGAGAAGCTGATGTTATGAATACCCGCCTTGCTCACGATCCAGAACGCCAGCAGGAACATCACCACATATACCGCCGGACCAGCCCAGTCGATGAAGCGCCGGATCGCCTCCATGCCGCGCCAGAACACCAGCGCCTGCAGGAACCAGATGATCATGAAGCTGAGCCAGCCCAGGGCGGAAAGCCCGAGGAAATGCGGATCGTTCAGCGACTGCATTCCCGGGAAGAGCTTGAGCAGCACGATGTTCAGTGCGCCGGACGCGAGATAGGTCTGGATGCCGTACCACACCAGCGCGATCGACCCGCGAATTACCGCCGGCACGTTCGCCCCGAACACGCCGAAGGACAGCCGCGCCACCACGGCGTACGGCACGCCGACCTGCTGCCCCGGCCTGCCGAGCAGATTGGCGAACAACTGCACGATGAAAATCCCGAGCAGCAGGCTGACCAACACCTGCCAGCCGGTCAATCCGAGCGCGAACAGGCTGGCGGCGAACACATAGCCGCCGACGCTGTGCACGTCGGCCATCCAGAACGCGAAGATGTTGTACCAGGTCCAATGTTGCGTACGGTCCTTGTCAGCCGCAGCGCCTTCCTTCAACAAGGGCGCCAGATCGCGGTTGCACAGGCGCTCGCTGTATTGCGGCGGACATTCGTTATCGCTTGACTTGATCGACATGCTGTAACTCCCAGTGACTTATCGCACACATTACACATAGAAGATTGTATGCAATAAATCGCAATTTTCGGGCCAAAGAGAATACCCATCGTCACAAACACAAAAAAACCCAAAATAAACACTGAAAAAACAGTGCATTAAGAAAATCGCGCGCCAGACAAGCAGATCCCCACTCTTGCCGCAACCGGAAGAAAACACGCACCGACGATGTGCATCCCGCCCCCATCAGGTGCGTATCTCAGCGTTGTTCGCACCCATTTCGCCGACCTCGCTGCAGGCCACCATTAAATAACGTACTTCTGCCGAGTTCTTTAGCGCGACACGCAAGCTATGTATACTTTTTGGAAATAGATTACATACAATTCAATGCCATGAATCCCTCATATGCACAACCCTCGCCCGGGCCCAAAGCCGCCTCATCGCCGGACCGCGACGCACAGATATACGCGCGCATCGTCGACGCCATCGTCGCGCACAAGCTGACGCCGGGCGCACGCCTGCCGGAAGAAACGCTCGCCACGACCTTCGGCGTCAGCCGCACCATCATCCGCACGGTGCTGCAACGCCTCTCGCTGGAACGCATGGTCGTGCTGCAACGCAATCGTGGCGCCCAGGTGGCCCGGCCGGGCGTCGATGAGGCCCGACAGGTGTTCGCCGCGCGGCGCATGATCGAAACCGCCTGCATGCCCGACGTCATGCGCCGAGCCGGCAAGGAACAGGTCAAGGCGCTGCGCAAGCTCACCCGCCACGAACGCCAGGCCCAGCAGCGGCATCGGCACAGCGATGCAATCCGCCTCTCGGCCGCCTTCCACGTGGAACTCGTCGGCATCGCCGGCAATCCCGTCATCACCGAATTCGCCGCCCAGCTCGCCTCGCGCAGCTCACTGATCATCGCCGTCTACGGCTCGCATCTCAGCGTCGGATGCGACTGCGGGGAACACGGCGAACTGGTGGACCTGATCGACGCGGGACGCGAGCAGGAAGCAACCGACTGGGTGGTTCAGCACTTGCTCCACATAGAGGCCAGCCTGCACTTCGAACAGCCGGAAGAGGCCACGCCGGACTTCGCCGCGATCTTCGGCGACTGATCAAGAAGAGGCGATCGCGTGCGAATCCAGGTCATCAACCCCAATACCAGCGTCGACATGACGCGCCAGATCGGCGAAGTTGCCGGCGCTGCCGCCAGCGCCGGCACGCAAGTCGAAACCGTCTGCCCGGCGCACGGGCCCGAGTCCATCGAGTCGCACGTCGACGAGACACTCGCCGGCGCCGCCGTGCTGGACCGCATCGCGGACGGCGTGGCGGCCGGCTTCGACGCGCACGTCATCGCCTGCTTCGGCGATCCCGCGCTGCTCGCCGCCCGCGAACTGGCGCGCGGCCCCGTGATCGGCATCGCCGAGGCCGCCATGCACGCCGCCACGCTGGTCGCCACACGCTTTTCCATCGTCACCAGCCTCGGACGCACCGCCATCCAGGCCGAGGAACTGCTGCTGCGCTACGGCTTCGAGCGCCACTGCCGCCGCATTCGCGCGGTCGAACTGCCGGTGCTGCATCTGGCCGACGAAGGCTGCTCCGCCACCGCGCAGATTGCCGAGGAATGCCGCCGCGCACGCGACGAGGACGCCATCGGCGCTATCGTGCTCGGCTGCGCCGGCATGGGCGCACAGGCCGCGCCCCTGTCTGCCGAACTCGGCCTACCGGTCATCGACGGCGTAGGCGTAGCGGTGCACATGGCCGAGGCGCTGGTCGGCGCCGGCCTGTTCACCAGCAAGCACGGCGACCTCGCCGCACCGCCTCCGAAGCGGTTCACCGGCCGCTACGCCCACTGGAGCGAGGCATGAACCCGAACGACTATCCCCGCGATCTGCGCGGTTACGGAGCACATCCGCCCCATGCCGACTGGCCCGGCAAGGCGCGCATCGCCGTGCAGTTCGTACTCAACTACGAGGAAGGCGGCGAACGCTGCGTGCTCGACGGCGACGCGCACGCCGAAACCTTCCTCTCCGAGATCGTCCAAGCACCGCCGCACCCCACGCGACACATGAGCATGGAATCGCTGTACGAGTACGGCGCCCGAGTCGGCGTGTGGCGCGTACTGCGCGAGTTCGAGCGCCGCAACCTGCCGCTGACCATCTTCGGCGTCGCCGCGGCCATGGCCCGCAACCCCGAGGCCACCGCCGCCTTCGTCGAACAAGGCCACGAGATCGCCGGCCACGGCCTGCGCTGGCTCGATTACCAAAACGTCGGCATTGACATCGAACGCGCGCACCTGCGCGAAGCCGTGCACCTCATCGAGCGTCTGACCGGCCAGCGGCCGCTGGGCTGGTACATCGGCCGCGACAGCCCCAACACCCGCCGCCTGGTAGCCGAGGAAGGCGGCTTCGAATACGACTCCGACTACTACGGCGACGAGTTACCGTTCTGGATGGAAGTGGCCACCGGCGACGGCGAACTGCGCCCACAGCTGATCGTTCCCTATACGCTCGACGCCAACGACATGCGCTTCGCCACCGTGCAGGGCTTCAACACTGCCGAACACTTCTTCACCTACCTGCGCGACACCTTCGACACGCTCTACGCCGAAAGCGAGGATACCCCGCGCATGATGTCCGTCGGCCTGCACTGCCGGCTGACCGGCAAGCCCGGCCGCTTCCGCGCGCTGCAGCGCTTTCTCGACCATATCGAACGTCACGATCGCGTATGGGTCACGCGCCGCATCGACATCGCCCGCCACTGGCGCGCGCACCACCCCTTCCAAACGGCCGACGCGCCGCTCAAGAAAGAACACGTCGCATGACCCCGGAATCCGCGCCCGCCTACACCGAACAACACCCCAACCTCGCCGATGCGTCGCTGGGAGCGGCCGTGCTCGCCGTCAGCGACGAATTCTTCGCCGCCTGCGAACGCATGCTCGACCCCGCGCCGCCGCGCTTCGAACCCGGCCTCTACGACGACCACGGCAAGTGGATGGACGGCTGGGAAACCCGCCGGCGCCGCGACGGCGGCCACGACTGGTGCGTGCTGCGCCTGGCCCTGCCCGGCGATATCGTCGGCCTCGAGATCGACACCCGCTTCTTTACCGGCAACGCCCCGACCGGCGCCATGCTCGAATGCGCGCTGCTGTCGCCAGGCGCCGAACCCGACGACAACACCGAATGGCGCCCGCTGCTGGGCCTCACTGCGATCCAGGGCGACGACCGCCGCTTCATCACCCTCGACGCATCACAACCCTGCTCGCACGTACGCCTGCACATCTACCCCGACGGCGGCGTCGCCCGCCTGCGGCTGTACGGCACCGTACGCCCCCCCGAAGGCCTCGTGCCCGACGCCGAACGCGACCTGATCGCCCTGACCAACGGCGGCCGCGCGCTGGCCTGCAGCGACGCCCACTACGGCCACCCGCAGAACCTGCTGCGCCCCGGCCGCGGCGTGAACATGGGCGACGGCTGGGAAACCCGCCGCCGCCGGGAGCCCGGCCACGACTGGTGCATCCTCGCCCTGGGCGAAGCCGGCATCATCGAGCGCATCGAAGTCGACACCGCGCACTTCAAGGGCAACTTCCCGGCCGCCTGCTCGATCCAGGCCGCACTCATCGAGGGCTCGCCCGAAGCCGGCATCGTCACGCCGCAGAGCATGTTCTGGAAAACCCTGCTTCCCGAACAGCCGCTACAGGCCAACGCGGTGCACGCCTTCGCGGCCGAAGTCGTCGAATTCGGGCCAGTCACCCACCTGCGCTTCAACATCCTGCCCGACGGCGGCGTCAGCCGCCTGCGCGCCTATGGCCACCCTGCCTGAAATACCCGAACTTCCCGTCGAACAGGTCAGCCGCTCGAGCTTCGCGCCCTTCGGCGACCTGATCGAGGCGGACGAGGCGACTGCGTTCGACACGATCAACGCCGGCACCACCAGACGTTTCACCGACCTGACCCGCATCCGCCTGAGCGGCGACAACGCACAGGCCAGCGTGCACATCTACCGCGCCGCCGCCGTGCACGAGCCCGTCGAATTGCGCCAACTGGAGCGTCACCCCCACGGTAGCCAGCTGTTCATGCCGCTACAGGGGCAAGCCTTCATTGCTGTGGTCGCGGACGGCGACGCCGTGCCCGATGCGGGCACGCTCAGGGCCTTCCTGGTCAGCGCGGGGCGGGGCATCAACCTCGGTCCGGGTGTCTGGCATCATCCTCTGCTGTCGCTCGCCGACTCGGACTTCCTGGTCGTCGAGCGCGCCGATCCGGCACACAATCTCGAGGAACATGCGCTGCCCGCACCCTTGCGACTGGCACTGCCGCCAGGCATCCCCAGCTAAACCCCGGCCCCACGGCAACCGCCTTCGGTTATACTGCCGCGACTCGTAAAAACCAGCATGCCCCAAAGGTAATCCTTTGCTCACACAGGCGCTTGGCAGCCACATTGCACGCCCGAGCGGGCCTTTTGCTACGCGCATCGAAGCAGACCGGCTTCAAATGCTGTATCGCTCGTTACCCATCGCATTGCTGACTTCGGTCATCAACGCGATGGTCCTGGCGCTGATTCAATACCCGCTCATTCCGGCCCCCGTAGTAGCGAGCTGGGCGGCCGCCGTCGCGCTGCTGACGCTTTTGCGTATCGTCGGCTACGTCCGCTTCTTGCGCCACCCGCCGACACTGGCCGCGGTGCCTGCCTGGAAACGGCGCTTCATCGCAGAGGTTCTGCTTTCCGGAATGCTGTGGGGTAGTGCGGCCATCCTGCTCTATCCCGCGCAGGACGTACTGCACCAGATGTTTCTGGTCTTCATTCTGGCCGGCATGGGCGCGGGCGCGATCACCACGCTGTCGGCCGTCTGGCTCGCGGCGCTCGCGTATCTCATCCCGTCGCTGCTACCGCTGATCGTCCGGCTGTTCATGACCGAAACCACCGTGAGCATGCCGATGGGGCTGATGGCCACACTGTTCCTCGTCATGGTATCGCTCGCCGCCCTGCGCGGCCGCAACAATATCATCGAACTGTCGCAGGCCCGCCACATACAGGCCCAATCCGATACCGACCTGCGCCTCGCCGCGACCACGTTCCACAGTCAGGAGGGCATCCTGATCACCGATCGCTACGGTCGGATCCTGCGCCTCAACGAGGCCGCCAAGCGCATCACCGGCCACACCCAGGAAGAACTCCTGGGACAGCCTGCGCGCCAATTGCTGGAAACCGAAGGCTCGCATGCGAGCTTCCACCACGACGCCTTGGGCGCCGCCTTGAGGGATAACGGTTTCTGGGCCGGCGAATGCCGCCTGCTCACCCATGAGGGCATCGGCATCCCGGCGCGCGCGACGGTGACCTCCGTACGCGACGACAATGGCGACGTCAGCCATTACGTGGCGCATTTTCAGGATGTCAGCGAAGCCAAGCGCGCACAGGAACGCATCGAGTTCCAGGCCTATTACGACGCGCTGACGGAGCTGCCCAACCGCTGGCTGCTGGGCGACCTCCTAGAACAGGACATCTCCCGCTGCCGTCGCCACGGACACCATGGAGCGGTGCTGTTCATCGACCTGGATCACTTCAAACGCATCAACGACGCGCTCGGATACCGCGCGGGCGACGGCCTGCTCAAGTCGGTCGCGCGACGCCTGATCGACAACACGCGGCGCGAAGACCTCGCCGCCCGCTTCGGCAGCGACGAATTCGTCATCGTGCTCACCGGGCTCGACGACGACCCGGCACGTGCCGCATCCCAGGCCGAGCGCGCCGCGGCCAAGCTGCGCTCGGCTCTCGCCGAACCCTATGTTCACGACGGCAATCACCTGCACCTGACCGCCAGCGTGGGCATCGCGCCCTACCCCATCGACCAGGCCGACGCCGAAACCATGATCACCCGCGCCGACGTGGCGCTCTACCACGTCAAACAGCGGGAACGCGGCACCCAGGCGATCTATCGCCCCGACATGCGCGACGCCATCCGA
The DNA here is from genome assembly GCF_037381185.1 of Acidihalobacter sp. Classification (NCBI taxonomy): domain Bacteria; kingdom Pseudomonadati; phylum Pseudomonadota; class Gammaproteobacteria; order Chromatiales; family Ectothiorhodospiraceae; genus Acidihalobacter; species Acidihalobacter sp. Next base: position 5,435 of record NZ_JARRQY010000009.1, on the reverse strand, counting down.
GCCCGCCTCGACCTCGAGACCAAGCTGCGTCAAGCGCTGGAGAAAGACGAGTTCGCGCTCGTCTTCCAGCCGCAGATCGACGACGGCCGCATGGTCGGCGCAGAGGCCCTGCTGCGTTGGAATCGCCCCGGGCAAGGCACCGTCACGCCGCAACAGTTCATCCCGGTCGCCGAGGAAAGCGGACTGATCCTGCCGATCGGCGATTGGGTGCTCAAAACCGCCTGCGTCAAACTTGCGCATTGGCGCCGTATCTTTGCGGGAAACCGCCTGCCCCCGCTCTCGGTCAACGTCAGTTCTCGACAGTTTTTTCAGGCCAATTTCGTCGAACGCGTACTCAGTCAACTACGCGCCAGCGGCATCGAAGGAGACGCCCTGGAACTGGAGTTGACCGAAAGCGTGTTGCTCGACGACTTCGCCGACGCATGCAGCAAGATGCAACAGCTCACCTCGCACGGCGTACGTTTCGCGCTGGACGACTTCGGCACGGGTTATTCCTCCCTGCGCTACCTGCAGCAGTTGCCGATCACGACACTGAAGATCGACCGCTCCTTCGTGCATGGTCTCGAACCGGAAAGCGGCAACGCGGCAATCATTCGCAGCATCGTCTCGATGGCCGAACATCTGCGCCTCAATGTCGTGGCGGAAGGCGTGGAAACGGCCGAAGAGGCGGAGCTACTCAACGCGCTGAACTGTCACATCCATCAGGGCTATCGCTACAGCAAGCCGCTGGACGAAGCCGGATACCTCGCCTGGCTTGAATCAGGCATCGACACGCAACAATCATGACTCGGATGGTGATAATGACTGAATCGTAATCCGCAGACTGCGGCATCCGTTTGCGGATTCACGGTTTAATGTATGGCGAAGCATGTCGTGCGGCCAGCCGACGCAGCAGAAGACACTAAATCAATACGCGCACAGTTTATACATCACGTCTGAAACGCCGGGCGATCGGCACTTCTGGCGAAGCCGCCTGCCGAACCGACATCCGCGCCAAGGAAACCGCATTGCAGGACGCTCTTGCAAGGAACCCCAAACCCGCGTCGTTTGCCCGCATACGTGGCCAACGCGTGGCCGTCATCTCCGACGCACTAGCCGAACGCAACGGCGTCGGCTCCTATTACCGGGATCTGGCCGTGCAGCTGAGCGGCCGCGGCCTTCAGACCGAAGTCCTCTGTCCCGACGGCCACACCGGCCGCTCCCTGCCCATGCCCTGCGATCCCACGCAGCGCCTATGGCTGCCGCCGGCGCGCGAGCTCACCGCCAAACTGGAACGGCTGCAGCCGCAAGTCATCGTCCTGCCCACTCCCGGCCCGTTCGGCCTCTATGGCCTGTGGGCCGCCAAACGCCTTGGCGCACGGATCATCGTCGGCTTCCACACCCATTTCGAAGCGCTTGCGAGCCACTACTGCCGCGCTCCGCTGGACCGCGCGGTGCGCCTTGGCTGGCGTCTGTTCAACACGCGCGTTTTCCGCCAGGCCGCCGGCGTGGTGACGACCTCCCGGCCGATGGTCGCCGCAGCCCAGGCGCTGGGTGCGCCGCACGTGCACCGTCTCGGCACACTGCTCGGCCCCGAATTCCTCGCCACGCATACGCCGAACCGCGATCAGCTGCGTTCCGTCCTGTTCGCAGGCCGTCTGGCGGCGGAAAAGAATCTCGAAGCCGTCGTGCAGGCTGCTCGCGAACTGCCCGGCGTCGCGTTCCACATCGTCGGCGACGGCCCGCAACGGGACTTCATCCTGGGCCAGGCGGCGCAACTGCCCAATCTGCACTACCACGGCTGGTGCAGCCGCAGCGAACTGCTGACGCATATGGACGCCAGCGACCTGCTGGTGCTGCCGTCTCACGTGGAATCGTTCGGCACCGTCGTCCTGGAAGCGATGGCACGTGCGCGGACCACGTTGATTTCGCCACATTGCGGTATCGCCGAGTGGCCCGCACTGGCCGCGGACCTCGCCATCATGCGTCCGCAGGAATCCCTCGCCGACGCCATTTCCCGCCTGTCGCGGCTCGATCCGCGGATGCGCAGCCGCATGGCCCAGGCCGCCCGCCGCGCCGCGTTGGCCATGAACGAGGTGGCCGTGGGCGACTGGGTGAACATCATCGGCGGTGCGGATGACATGCAGGGCGCGGACGACAGCTGTGCGGAACTGACGCCGGCGCACGAACGCGCGATGCCATGAGCCTTCCGCTGCCCCGCCCGGGCGACTGGCCCTGGCTATCGCTGCACGATGTCTGCCCCGCCACGCTCGAGCGCACCGAAGCGCTGGCAAGCCGCATCGAAACCCTCGGCCGCCGCGCGACGCTGCTGGTCATTCCCGACGCCGACTGGGACGAAACCGGCCTGGCACGCCTGCGCGCACTGCACGGCCGCGGCCACGACCTCGCAGGCCACGGCTGGACGCACCACACCGCTCGCTGGGGCGGCCTCGCCCACCGCATCCACGGCTGGATGATCTCGAACCGCGTCGCCGAACACCTGGCGGAGGACGCAGCCGGCCGCGAGCGAATCATCCGCCGCTGCCATGCCTGGTTCGCCGAAAACGGCCTGCCCGAACCCTCGCTGTACGTGCCGCCCGCCTGGGCCATGGGGCGCATTCCGTCCAGGCGGCTGCAGCAGCTGCCCTTTCGCTACTACGAAACGCTGGGCGGCATCTACTCATCCGGGGATACCCGCTTCACGCGGCTGCCGCTGGCCGGTTTCGAGGCCGACCGGCCATGGCGCGCTCACGTCCTTCGGCTCAGCAATGCGGTCAACCGGCGCCTGGCGCGAGACACGATCCGGCTACGCATCGCCATTCACCCCTGGGACCTGGACGGCCCGCTGCGCACGGATCTGCTCCGCCTACTCTCTCCCCCGCAAGCCACCGCCGCCCAATCCGGCATGTCCTGACGGACAACGGTCCGACCTCCAGCCTTACCGGTGGAATTTCAGCCCACGGTCTCTTGCACCCGAGGCCGACTGACGAACCCACCCGAAGCCCCGTAGCGCTGCCCGTGGTGTAAATTATGGCCATTTAATCCGTTTCCACGGGACTGACTCATGCAGACATTGACCATCGGTGCTCCAGACGACTTTCACGTCCACTTTCGCGACAACGCGATGCTTGCCGAAACGGTCAGCGCAACCGCCCGCGTGTTTCGAAGAGGCATCGCGATGCCGAACCTGACACCGCCCGTCAGGACGACGGACGAGGCACTGGCCTACAAGCGCCGCATTCTCGACGCACTGCCCGGCGGCTGCGAGTTCGAACCGTTGATGACGCTCTATCTCACGGATGCGACCACGCCCGAGCAGATTCGGCAGGCCGCGGCGTCGGGCATCCTCCGGGCCGTCAAGCTCTACCCCGCAGGCGCAACCACCAACTCCGAAGCCGGCGTAGGCGATCTGGACGCTCTGTATCCCGTTTTCGAGGCGCTTCAGGCGCACGACGCCATGCTGCTGGTGCATGGCGAAGTGACTGATGCGGGGGTGGACATCTTCGATCGCGAGCATGAGTTCATCGAGCGGCATTTGCGCCGCGTCGCCGCGGAATTCCCCGATCTGAGAATCGTGCTCGAGCACATCAGTACTGCGGAGGCCGCCGAGTTCGTTTCCGGCAGCGGGCCGAACGTGGCCGCGACCATCACGCCTCAGCATCTGCTCCTCAATCGCAACGACATGCTGTCCGGCGGCATCAAACCCCACTACTACTGCCTGCCGGTACTCAAGCGCAGGCGCCACCAGGAAGTCCTGCGGGCCGCCGCGATCTCCGGCTCGAGCAAGTTCTTTCTGGGCAGCGATTCAGCGCCGCACGAAAAGATGGCCAAGGAATCGGCCTGCGGCTGCGCGGGCTGCTACAGCGCTCCGTATGCCCTGGAGCTTTACGCGCAGGTGTTTCACGAACTCGGCGCGCTGGATCGCCTGGAAGCGTTCGCCAGCCACTACGGCGCAGATTTCTACGGCTTGCCGAGGAATCAGGGAGTCGTGAAACTGGTGCAGGAAACCTGGTCGGTTCCGGAGCGCATCGAAATGCCGGATGGCGGCACCCTCGTACCCTTGATGGCGGGGCAGCAGTTGGACTGGAAGGTGCAATCCGGTGCTTAAGCCTGAATGATCGAACGCCCGGTGTATCCATAGGCATTCGGACAAACTGACCGGCCGCCTCGGGGGATAACTCGGTATCTCAAGATACGATCTGGTAGGGCAAAGGGTCCGAAACCGGCCACATCCGACCGTTCATGCTCCTTCGATATCAAGCCGTTGGACGGCAGGATTGCAGCGGGAACCGGTCGTTAACCTTACTCTTGATTGGCGTCAGCATCGTGTCCCCGTTTTCATACCTGCATATAGAGACAGAGGAATGATAAAGTGCTGAAGAATTAGGTGGTTAATCCCTGTTTTCATGGGTCTCTATATTAAATAATATCTCTACCCGTCGGCCTCCATATTTTACTATTAGCAATCCATTCAAGCAGAACCAGATTCTAATTGGAGCCCAATCATGAAGGTGTGTGCTGCTCAATTTCGACCAATAGCAGGCGATTTCGAAGCTAACCTTGCTAAGCATCTTGAGCTTGTGGATTTGGCCGTTACCCAAGGAGCGGATGTGTTGTTCTTCCCTGAACTTTCGCTCACAGGATTCGAACCAATACTTGCCGGCTCTCTTGCTATCGAAATAGAAAACCACCGTCTTGATGTTTTTCAAGCATGCAGCGATAACCACAACTTGACTATAGGTGTCGGCATGCCGATCGTTGCTGGTTCCAATGTATATATAGGAATGATTTGGTTCGCTCCTAGTGAAGTTCGACGCCTGTACGCAAAACAACAACTACACCCTGATGAGTACTCCTTCTTTGTTCCTGGTCGTGAGCAGCTTCTGATTGAGAGGCAGGGCTCCAAATTAACGCCTGCTATCTGCTATGAATCTCTTCAAATGGATCATGCCAATGACGCAGCCGCGTTATCTTCTGATATTTATCTAGCCAGTGTTGCAAAATCCGCTGGAGGGCTAGCCAAAGCAATGAAACACTATCCCCTTGTTGCTCGACGACACAATATGTTTGTAATTATGTCTAACTGTGTCGGGCCAAGCGACGACTTTCTTAGCGTCGGTCAGTCGGCAGCCTGGAACACTCGAGGGGAGCTTCTTGCTCAGATAGATGAAGAGTCTGAGGGGTTGGTTGTATTGGAGACTCATAACGAAAGCGCTAGCGTGAAGAAAATTGCTAACCAAGCAATTCACGCGACGAGCGCGTGATTGCAGCGTTTTAGGCGGCACTATGCGTATCAGAGCTGTTGGTCTTGGCAATACATGTCAACGCATCTATGTCTTGCCTGGAGGATATTGTGGCTGAACTGGTACCAATGCGCGGCGAGGAGTTCGAAGCATTCTTAGCTTCTTCAGCCGCGGCCTATGCCGACGACAACGTTAAGTCAGGTAGGTGGTTGC